>CAMDNO010000022.1 GCA_945902955.1 Porphyromonas cangingivalis | reverse complement strand
TTAGCAGGGTCATCAATAAAGGTATTCAGTGCATTGTTCGAAAATAATATTTGAGCCTTTTCGTTTACTACACACATCATAACTGGTGCATTATCGTAAATTGCTTTTAATTCTCGGCGATTTTTCTCAATCTCTTCGCGTGCTTGTTTTTTCTCAGTTATATCGCGTCCCGATATTTGAACAGCGGGTTTACCTTCGTAAAGTATTGGCATTACTTTTATTTCAACATCCATCACAGTACCGTCTAACCTAATATATCTTTCTTCTACCGAAGGTAGAGCGGTATACAAAGGGGTCATAACCACAAATTGCATACGTTGAATAATCAGATTTATATTATCTGGGTGAATAAATTCGAATAAAGATTTACCAATCAGCTCATTTTTACTTTTCGCACGCATGGCATTCACAGTTTCATTATTTACATAAACTATTTTGTTGTTCATGTAAATGATAATACCTTCGGGCGAATTGTCCATCAGTTCCCTAAACTTCAATTCGCTTTCTATTAGTTTTTCGTGCGCTTTTTTATTTTCAGTAATATTTCGTAAAATTCCAAAAACCAATTTATCATCCGCTTCTTTGACCGCAAAAATTCGAATATCTATTGCTTCCGATTCGCCAATGGGTAAAAATTTAACTTCAGCATTAAAAGGCAAACCATTAAAAATCAATTGTTTTAGCGAGATCTCGAAGGTTTTTCTTTCGGACACTTCTATTCGATCAACAAAAATAGAATAGTCGATAATGGTTTCCGAAAAGCCTAATACAAATGCAGCTCCTTCGGATAAATGAAATTGATTTGTTTCGTGATTGAATTCCCAGTTTCCCGACTTTGAAGCCAATTCGGCTCTTCGAAGCCTTGCCTGACTGCGAAGAAGTTCGGCCTCGGTATTTCGGCGTGCCACAATTTCTTTTTGAATATCTTCGAGTAAATTTAGCGTTGCTACGTTGTTCTGTTCGAGCTGCAAGGTTTTTTCCGAAACCATTTCCGATAGTTTCTCTTGTTCGTTTCGACGTAACAAATTCGCTTCTCGAATTTTAGACATGGCACGTATTTGTGCTACCAACTCACTTTCGTCTACAGGTTTAGCCAAAAACGCTTCGGCACCTACATCTAAACCTTTAATACGACTATCTTTATCGCCTTTTAAAGCCGTGATAAAAACAACCGGAATATCAACAAGTTGTGTGTCAGCTTTTAAGGCTTTACATACTTCAAAGCCATCCATTTCGGGCATTACCACGTCTAAAAGAATCAAATCGGGCATAATGCGCTTTGCCATCGAAAGAGCCTCGCCGCCCGAAAGAGCAAACAAAACCTCAGCATTCGAAAATGCTTCTGATATAAGTGCCTTTAGCGTAATAAGATTATCGTAAATATCGTCGACTGCTAAAATTTTCAATTCCTTATTTTCCATACATTACATGATTAATAATTTCGAAAAACTGCTTTTCGTCAATCGGTTTAGGAATGTAGGCATCGAAGCCATAAGCCAATATGGTTTCGCGCTCCGAGAGCATAGCGCTTGCAGTGAGAGCTATAACAGGTATATGCGTTAAATGTGGATTGTTACGTATTTGTTTAAATGCTTGTATACCATCCAATTCGGGTAAAGCAATGTCCATCAAAATAAAATCGGGAACATGTTTTTGAGCCATTTCCACAGCTTCATTGCCATTTACGGCTTCGAGAACTTTAAATCGATTGCCAATAACTGCTTTTACAGTAGTCATATTGTCGATGTTATCTTCTACAATTAGAACTGTGGGTACTTCACTCGCATTTTTTAGTTCATCTCTCTCATTTTTCAGTTCTTCCCTCGCATTTTCAGAGCCCTTAGTAGTTTCGGATTCAACTGTATTTACCATTGTATAAACGGCATGTAATAAAGCGCCTCGTTGCACATCGCCTTTTTGAATAAGTTGATGGATATTATTATTTTTCAAAAACTGAATATCCTCTTTTGTAATATGCTTAGCAGTGAGTATCAACACGGGAACATCTTTCGTTTTATCAAAATTACGTATTTTTTCTAACAATTCAAAACCATCCATTTTGGGCATTTGTAGGTCGAGAATCATAGCATCGGGCATAAAATGGGTTAAAAGCTGAAGTGCTTCAGCTCCCGAACGAGCGGCAGTAACAACATAATCACTGCTTTCGAGCATATCTTTGAGTTGAATAATGGCAGGATCGCTATCCTCAACCAATAGAATATTTTTAGCTTTTCCTGTTTCAATAATTTTTGTTTGATTTGAAGCCTGCGATGAATAATTACTTTTAACGGGCGCTTCGAAAGTGCGGTCGATTTGTTGAATTTGAACTTTATCGCCCGCCTTTTCGGGAAGTACTACTGTAAATTCAGATCCTTTGCTTTGCTCGCTCGTAACCGTAATTTCGCCACCAAGCAATCGAGCATATTTTCGAGCAATGGCTAAGCCCAAACCAGTGCCACCAAAGCGGCGCGAAGTACTGCTATCGGCCTGACGAAATTCGTCGAAGATATGATTTAAATGCTCCTCGGGAATCCCAATACCAGTATCTTTTATACGAATATAAACTTTCGAATCGGCATTTGTAACAAACACCTGCACCGAGCCATTTTCGGTAAACTTTACGGCATTAGCAATTAGGTTTTGAAGGATATGCCTTACTTTTTTACTGTCGCTCTGAAGCACTACTTTTTGCTCCGATTTATGATGCAAAAGTTCAATTTTACGATCAATAGCCTGTTGTTGAATCATTTCCACCACTTCGGAAACAGCATCGTCTATATCAAATTCATTTATTTCCACTTCTTCGCGCCCTGCTTCGATACGCGAAATATCCAAAATATCATTTATCAAAGTCAGTAAATGCCTTCCATTTCGTTCGATAACGCCAATATAACTGTATTCATCTTCGGGAATTGCGTTTTGCAACCGTCTATTAAGTACACCCGAAAGTGCAATGACCGAATTAAGTGGCGTGCGCAATTCATGGCTCATATTAGATAGAAAACTTGTTTTCAATCTATTGGCCTCCTTTAACTGATTTTTTTGGATTTCCAATTCCCCGTTTTGTTGTGCTAACTCAGCAGATTGTTGGTTTAGCTCGTTGCGTTGTTGTTCCAATTCAAAATTTTGCTGCTGCAAGCGAGTAGCTGTTTCTCTAATTTTTCGGGCTGCCAAAATACCAGCTATACGAGCGCTCAAAACATCGTATATTTTGTAATACAAATCGATTGTTTGTATAGGATAATTGCGCAGGCTGGCAATCGAAAGCATAGCAACCACCTCATTACCAACTATAATTGGAATTGTAACCATTTCGCGAGGAACTATATCACCACTTACTGTTTTAAACGAATATATTGTTTCGAGTGGGATATTTCGCACAAACTTCATCTTTTTAGAAGCTAAGGCTGGCCCGAACTCTCCTTCGAAATTAGTAGCCGAAAAGGTTTGATGAATGCTTTCTGAGTTTAAACCCACCGATTCGTAACAATAAAACGCAGATTTTGATTCGTTCAAAACATATACAGCCGCTATCTGAGAGCTTGTTTCGGTAATCAAAACAGGTAGTAAATTCCTAAAAAAGGTGTGCGAATTATCTTCCACCAACATAGCTTCCGAAATTCGACTAATTTTGGAAGAGATTATTTTTTCGGTGGCAATATTATCTAATAAATCATTAAAAGCAAAAGCTAATGTTCCTATTTCATTGCCCAAATTATTTTTACTTCGCACATCCAAATTCCCAGCCCTGTAGGCCGAAACAACACTTTCGAGCTCTTTAAGGGGTAGTCGTATTCTTTTAAATAAATAAAAACCAACAGCTAATGTAATGAGAATAATCAAAATACTACTCAACAATAATTCTATAAACAATCTGTTCGAAACTTCAACAGATTGTTTATAAAAAAAGAGTGATTTTTCTTTGGCATAATTAGAAATGTAGGCTATTTTGCGAAGCATATCATTACGCAAAACACCAACATTACCCGCATCGGAAACGCTTTGCTTTACCTCTTCAATTTTGCCTTGTTCTGCCAATGTATGATTTATTTGGCGGGTAGCACTCCAAACCCGAAACGATTCATAAGCCGCCTCTACATCAGATTTTGGACCTAAATAAGCATCAAAAACTAATTTGAAATTTCGCTCTACCGCCTGCTCTGCTTTTGCGCCATCGAGATGCGCCTTTTGCTCTTGACTTTCGCTTTTGGCAAGCATAAAATCTCGTGTGGACAGACGCATATTAGCAACACCGGTTTCAATTTCTGCCATTGCTCTACGCACTACAATGGAGTGATTATAAATATCATCGGTTTGTTGATGCAAAGTTTGACCTTGCTCGTAGGCTACAATACTTATAAAGAGTATAGATATTATTAAAGCAAAAAAGCCTCCAAACAGTTGATTACCAATACTAAATTTCTTAAAATTCATATAAAGAATAATTATTATTAAAACTTAAAAATACATGACTGCGGATAAATTTCGGTATACCCATACCGTATAAACAATTCGCGCTCGGCTTCGCCGGTAATTATAATCCCATTTTCGGAAATACATTTTTGCAAATTCGAAATTATAAATTGCTGAATAGATTCGTTGTAATATATCAGCACATTAGCACACATAATAATATCAAAAGCTCCATAAATACTTGTACGAGGACAAAGACATTCGTTGTCCAATAAATCGAAAAGTTCGAACTCAATATGTTTTTTTAATCGACTATCTATTTTAAATTTTTTACCATCGCCCGCAAACCAACTATCCATTTCGACATTGGTCAAATTTGCAATTTCCAAACGGCTGAATTCGCCTACAACAGCACGTTCTATTTCACTGTAATCTCTATCGGTTGCAAATATACGGTAATTTAATTTTGTTGAACTAATTTTATGAAACGATTCGAATAATATCGCTAAGCTGTAGGGCTCTTGTCCACCTGCACAACCTGCCGACCAAACTCGCAACTCGTTGCCATCGGCTTTTTGCGCTGCTAAACGCGGCAAAACAATATGATGCAAGGTTTCAAAAGTTAGTCTATTACGAAAAAACAAACTATACGAATTTTTCAATTGGCTGTCGAAAAGTTCAAACTCACTTGTATTTTTGGTTAAATACGACTGATAATCTGCCACACTCGCCAAGTTAAGGTCAGACATTCTGTTTTCTATAAGGTTCGATATAAAACGAGTGCTATAAACTGAAACATCAGTATGTTGTTGCAATTTTTCAATTATTTTTTTCATTTTTGGTTAATTGGTTGATTAGTTCATCTGTTAATTGGTTCATCTGTTAATTGGTTAATTGGTTCATCTGTTAATTGGTTAATTGGTTCATCTGTTAATTGGTTCATCTGTTTATTGGTTCATCTGTTTATTGGTTCATCTGTTTATTGGTTTATTGGTTAATATCTAAACAATGCTACATCATCATCCTACAATTCTATACCTATCCTCCTGCCCCATTTTGTTGAGCAGTTCGTTTACTTCTTTTTTCAAATCAATCATATTCAGCTCTCTATTGATGGTGAGTTTGTGAAAACGTTCCATTTCATTTATTTTTTTTAGTAGCGCCTCCTCGGCATTTAATCTTTCGAAATACTGCCCAAGTTGAAATGAAAGCATTTCTATTAATTCTGCATTATTTATTATTTTTCCTTTCTCAAATACGAGTATAATATTACCTACTATTTGGTTATTACCATCAATACGCACAATTGTTACTTCTCCTAAATTAGATACACCATTAATTAGCTGAAAAAATGCCGGTTGAATATCTTCTAAAAAAATCGATTCAAAATTAGGAAGATCGGTTAATTTATTTCGAGACCATAAATTTTCAAAGGCTTCATTTCGCTTCCATTTATGATTAAAAATATCAATTTTTAAAAATTTCAGTATCGTTTCTCTTATATTCTCGTGTCCGTATATTGAAATAGCTTTTGAATAATCGACAGAATATTTATTAAGAATAACGTATTTAGCTCCCGAAATACGACTTAAAGCTTTCGTAATTTCATTATAATCAACTTCAATAGATTTTGATTTAATAAATTGCTGCATCGACTGTAATAAAATGTTTAGATTCTGCGTATTTTGAACTAATTTTTCCTCAACCACTTTACGATCTGTAACATCAACCACTACAATTAAACTATATACTTTACCTTGATTCTCGATAAATTGACGAGAAGTTAAACCAGTTAAAATTTTTCCTGTTTTTGTTTTAATGTTCATTTCAAAGTTATCCAACGCATGTGTATCTTCTACAATCTTCTTACCTTTATTAAAAACATCCATATCGTATACTATTCCAAGTTCAAATGGAGTTTTTCCTATTACTTCGTCTTTTTCATATTCGAGCAATTTCAAAAATGTGTCATTTACATCAATATATTTTCTACTATCAATATCGGCCAATGCCATGATTAGTGGATTTTTACGGAATATTTTGTCAAATTTTTGAGCTGCATCTGTTGCTAACTCTTCCGAATTTTTAATTCTTAATTCTGTTTCTTTTCGTTCGGTAATATCTTCACCATAAAACGAGGCACCTACTACTTCGCCATCTACAATAATTGGTGTTGACGAAACTTCGATATATACTTTTCTATCATTTAAGTCAATTACATCCTCTTCGATAAAACTTTGGTTTGCAAAAGTGCGTTCATATCGGTCGAGCCAAAGAGCGTGCATTTGTTGTGGGAGCACTTTCAATAATTCCATACCAACTTCTAATTTTATACCAAAAAAATGAAACATCTCATCGGTAAATGTTTCGTTAATATAAATTAGTTTTTGATTCAAATCCACACTCCAGATACTAAACCTACCATGCCTGAGGGTAGCAGCGAGCAGTGCTTCCGATTGTTTGAGCTTTTGCTCTCTATTAAGTCGTGTTGTAATATCTCTTACAATGCCTCTTACAATAGTTTCATTATTTTCCAAATCGAAAACTAATTGTGCGTGGCTATACAAAACACGTTTTTCTCCATCGTTCAAACGAATAATTTCAAAGTCCAAGTCGTAAGGCTTCTCATCATTAATTAAATCTGTAAGCGCCTTATCTACAGGCTTTGGATTACATATTGCAGATTGTACTAATCGGTGAATTTCATCTAAATCGGTAATCGTTTCATCTACTATTCCAAAAAGTTTACGAAACTGATACGAATTCCAATATTTCTTTTTACTAATACTATATTCCCAACTTCCTACACCACCCACTTCTTGCGTCAATCTATATCTGGCTTCGTTAATTTTCAGTAGCGATTCAGCATTTAATTTCTTAAAATAATCAGATAGTTGTTGCAAAAACAGTTTAAAGACAATCAATATATTTTGATCAAAAATCCTCATTTTATTAACAGAATCGATGCCAGCAAAACCTATACAGCTATTGTTTTGCAATATGGGAAATGCAATTAAGCATTTTATTCCTTGTTCGCTCAACGCTTTTTTCACATCTTCATTTTCTTCAAAATCCATATCAGGGATTTCAATAATCTCCCCTTTAGCATGTTTTTCAGGCCAATATCCCATTACTTCAAATGGCACATTCTGCAAATTTTGAATTTGAGGTTCAACATTGTTACTGCACCACTCGTAGGTATTTATTGCTTGTTTGAGTTCGAAATCGTAACTGAAAATATAAATTCTATCGGCTTCAACAAAACGACCTAAAACTTCCAACGCTGAATTAATCTGATTGTCAACATCAGTAAGCGATGAATTCATAAACTTCGAACCTATATCAATCACTACGGCTTGTAAATCGGAGATATATTTTAATCGTTCTAAATTTGCTTTTCGTTCCGAAATATCTTTAAAATTAATAACAAAGCCATTTATATTTGGATTTGAAAATAAATTTGAGAATTTCGATTCGAGCCACAGCCATTCACCCGATTTTTTAAGATACCGATACTCCAATGTGGGTATATATTCGGGATTTTGAATGGTTTTATTTATTTCAGATTCTACAAATTCCAAATCATCCGGGTGGGTAAGTTCATAAGGATTAAGATTGGGCTTTTCGCTTGGGTCGTATCCAAACATTTTGTATGCGTTAGGACTAATGTAAGTGTATTTTTGATTATAATCGAGCACTACAACTCCATCGGAAGCATTTTCGGTAATAGTTTGGAAAAAAGAGGCAATCTCTTCCGATTTTTTAAATTCCTCTTTGCAGTCTGAAATTTGTTCTTTCATATTTTTTTGAGATTAACTATTTACCATTCGTTTGCTTGAGGTTAATACAATTTTAATCGAACCGCAAATATACAATTTCTTATCTAAAAATCAAATCTTTATAAATTAAAATTCTATGTTGTAAAGCATAATTTTGTAAACAGAAAAAGCAAGCAACTTATAAGTCAGTTAGCTTGCTTAATCTTTTCAACCAGATAAAAATTTCGATAGTTAATTTGTAGGATTTTTAAACCACACCTAATTTTTGTAAACAAAACCAGACATTCGGTTAAAACAATCAATTATCATTTATGAAAAAAAAACTTCTATCAAATTTGTAAGTATTCATTTTCTAATTTCTTGTTGCTTTTAAGTTATCCCCGAGTCATTTTCAGTCTGCCCTCGGGTCTAACTACGTCAACACTTTTCTCCTTAAAAACACCATTTAATCCACTTATAAACCACTTTAATTCTTTTCTTTTTAATGTAACAATACCGTTTTTGTTGCTGTATCGGCTTCAACCGTAGTTGTAATTACAAACAGTCCGGCACTTACATTTGTATTGATAGTTGCTGTTTCGCCAGCGTTTACCGTAATTTGTTTTACTTGTTTGCCGCTGAGAGCTTCTATTACTCGTACATTAGCATTGGCTATGGTTGGATTTTCAATTTGAATAATGCTATTGAAAGCTTTAATTTTCACATTGTTGGCTCTATTCAAATCAGTTTCAATTTCTTTTGCATTGCCTGTTGTAACGCCTGTGTTGCCAGGGGTAGTAACCGAGTCGCCATCTGAAATAACAGGGTCAGGTGTTAAATCGGTAATAAACTTAAAGCGTTCAACCATATCGGCTTTTGTGGCCGAAAATTTATAGGTCGATAAATTTTTATAAATATTTATAGTATCGCCTTTTACCATATCTACCAAATATAATGCTTTGTAAAAATAATTAATGTCGTAATGCGTAAAAGTCATTTTATACAAGGTGGCAGTTCCCGGTAAAAAATCAAACGAATTGTTATCAATTGTAGGAAAACTGGAAACTTGGAATTTTCCATCAACCGTATTGTCGTAAATTTGAGGTATGTACGAAGCCGAGCTTAAAAATTTATAGCCGTCCCAGCCGTTATCAAATCCGTCGGTGGTACCTGGTTCGGTAACCATCCATAATTTATCTTTGTAATTACCATCGGTTATTTCTATTACAGTAGCGCAATGTGATGGAGTTTGTGCGTTTGCAAACGATGCAGAGAATAAAATTGCTAATGTTGCAAAAATGGTTTTGGAGTTGAGCGTTTTCATAATGCTTTTTGTTTATAAAAGAATAATTATTGATTGCTTTATGTGTAGTCGAATAAATTAATTAAAGGAATAATTTATTTCGTTTTCCACATTTCAAAATTACTCACAGAACGCATTCAAAACAACACTCAACACCTTGTAACAGTCATTTACTATGCCTTGTAATAAATTTTGCCACAGACAAAAAACTTTATTTATGTGCTTTGTTTAATAACTATTTTCTACAAAATTTTATTCCAAATCAAGAATAATGAAACACAAGATGGAATGTATCATTTTTAGAATCTTAGGTCATATTTATAAATCTATCTATTTGATTTAATGAAATTTAAAATACAATTTTTAATAAAGCTCCTTACTTTATAAATTTACAAGATAAACTTTGTTAATTTTTAAATTTAGAGCAAAAAAACATCCCTAAATTTTCAGAATACATGGCTTTCTTGTAAAAACATATCAGTTCACACATAGATATTTTTAATTTTAGGCTAAAAAATCGTTGGCTCGAAGCTAAATATTGCCATATATTAACCATAAAGAATAAAACAACCATGTTATTTAACTTTTATAAATACTAATCTTCGTTTAAAAAAATGGAAATGTAGTATTTACTTTCAAAAAAACAGAAACATAACTACTCTATTAGTACATAAAAATGAAATAATTTTTTGTAACAAAAATTTGGAAGGCAATTTTTGCGAAAAAATTACGATAAAAATAAGCTGAAAAATTGGTTTAAAACCTAAGCAATCGGCAATGATAAGTATATACATTGATACTTCCTTCAAAATTCGTATCTTTGCATTCCGAAAAAAAGAAACAAAAAAAATGAACTTAGAAACTACTATTCAATCGGTTGTAGCACAATCGGTAAAAACGCTTTATGGTATCGAAATGGATTTCGATCAAATTCAGATACAAAAAACAAAAAGAGAATTTGAGGGCGATATAACGGTTGTTGTATTTCCGTTTGTAAAAGCAGCTCGCAAATCGCCCGAAGCTACGGGGCAAGAAATTGGCGAATATATAAGTGCTAACAATGCCGTTGTTAGTAATTATAATGTTATCAAAGGCTTTTTAAATCTCTCGATTCACAAATCGTTTTGGATAGAAACACTAACGGGGATTTTTGAAACCGAAAATTTTGGAATACAAAATCCCACTTCCGATGCGCCCACAATGATGATTGAGTATTCGTCGCCCAACACCAACAAACCGCTCCATTTAGGACATATACGCAACAACTTATTAGGATATAGTATAGCCGAAATACAAAAAGCAAACGGTTGGAATGTGGTGAAAACCAACATTGTAAACGACCGCGGCATTCATATTTGCAAATCGATGTTGGCATGGAAACTGTTTGGAAATGGCGAAACGCCAGAAAGTTCTGGCATGAAAGGCGACCACTTGGTAGGAAAATACTATGTTATTTTCGACCAAGCGTATAAAGCTGAAATAAAAGAGCTTATGAGCAAAGACATGACCGAGGAAGACGCAAAAAAGAATGCTCCACTAATACTTCAAGCTCAAAAAATGCTGCTTGCCTGGGAACAAAACGATGTAGAAGTGCGCCAATTGTGGGAAACAATGAACGGTTGGGTATATGCTGGTTTCGAACAGACATATAAAGCAATGGGTGTTGATTTCGACAAAATTTACTACGAAAGCCAAACCTACCTCACAGGAAAAGAAGAGGTAGAACGCGGTGTAGCTGAAAAATCGTTTTACCAGCGTCCCGACAATTCGGTTTGGGCCGACCTTACCGCCGACGGTTTGGACGAGAAATTGCTGCTTCGTGCCGATGGTACTTCGGTGTATATGACGCAAGATATTGGTACTGCCAAACTTCGCTACAACGATTTTGATATAAAAAAAATGGTATATGTAGTTGGAAATGAACAGAATTATCATTTTCAGGTATTATCTATTTTGTTAGATAAATTGGGTTATGCTTGGGGAAAAGATTTGGTGCATTTTTCGTACGGCATGGTAGAATTGCCCGAAGGAAAAATGAAAAGCCGCGAAGGAACAGTAGTTGATGCCGACGATTTAATGGCCGAAATGATTGACACCGCCCGCGAAACATCACAAGAATTGGGAAAATTAGATAATTGTACGCCCACCGAAGTGGAGCAAATTGCCCGCATGGTTGGTTTGGGAGCACTTAAATATTTTATTTTAAAAGTAGATCCACGTAAAAACATGACCTTTAATCCAGCTGAATCGATTGATTTTAATGGAAATACGGGACCTTTTATACAATATACGCACGCCCGAATAAAATCGGTTTTGCGCAAAGCAGTGGAACAAGATATAGACTTTGGTACAAAAATTGAAACGTCGCTTTCGATATCCGAAAAGGAAAGTTATTTAATTCAATTAGTATCCGAATTTCCAACAGTAGTAAAAATGGCTGGTGAAGAGTTTAGTCCGGCACTCATAGCCAACTACGAATACGAATTGGTAAAAGAATTTAATCAGTTTTACCACGATTTTTCGATATTAAAAGAAGAAAATAAAGAACTTAAAAAATTCCGTTTGCAACTTTCGGCTTCCATAGCAAAAACAATAAGCGCCGGAATGCGTTTATTAGGAATTGAAGTGCCGGAGAGAATGTAAAAGAAGTTTATAGTTAGTAGTTTATAGTTTGGAAGCATTATTTTTAAAATTAACATAAGAAACAAAACACTGCCCCAAGCCCCTATGTTAAGATAGATATTATAAACGATTTACATTAAAATAAATAATCTAAATTTAAGAGTCGAAGGTAGCTTCACATCCCCTTTAGGGGCTTGGGGCAGCATATATATATTTTTTTTCTGTTCATCTAAAAAATTAAAGTTATGAAACAACAACTACTTATTGCCATTACCATTATTTTGGTAGCAACATCTTGTTCTACAGGCTATAATGCCTACAAAAAGGGTGATTATTATAAAGCAGCTATCGATGCAGTTGAAAAATTAAAATCGACGCCAGGAAGCGATAAAGCCGAATACGTGCTCACAAAAACTTATCCATTGGCATTACAAGATGCCCAGCGCGAAATAGAATACGCCAAGTTGGAAAATTCGCCCAACAACTATGAACGCATAGTGCTTCAATACGAACGAGTTAATCAATTGGCTTACAACATTTATCATTGTCCGGCAGCCAACAAAATCATTCCCAAACCAACCGAATTTCCACAAGAATTAGCAGAAGCGCGCCAAAAAGCAGCTTTGCAAGTGTACGAAATGGGTTTGAAAGCCTTAGATGCGGGCACACTGTTCGAAGCCCGTTCGGCTTATCAACTATTTCAACGAGCTAATAACTATGTATATGGCTATCAGGACGTATTGAAATTAATAGACACATCGCGCTTTCAGGGAACTTTGCGAGTGATGTTCGAAAAACCTGTAACGGGACTAAAATATCAGTATTCGGCCGATTTTTTCAGCACAAATTTGCTTTCGGAGTTGAGCAAAAATTTGGAAAAACGCATGATTCAGTTTTATAATTACGATCGCATTGGAAGCAACTCTGAAATCCGTCCGCATCAATATTTAGTACTTAATTTCGAAGATTTTTCGATTGGTAATGTTTACGATTCAAAAAAAACAGTAGATGTAAAACGCGATAGTGTAAAAGTGGGAACTGCTAAAATTGAAGGTAAAAATGTTGATGTTTACAATACGGTAACTGCCAAATTGAATACTTTCCGTAGGGAAATAAAATCGGGTGGATTGTTGAGTGTTCGCATTTACGACGAGAAAAACCAATTAATTGAGCAACGCAACTTTAGTGGCGAATATATATGGTATACATCGTGGAGCACATTCAACGGCGACGAACGGGCACTCACCACAGAGCAAAAGAAACAATGCGAACGCTCGCCCGAAATACCACCAAGCCAACAAACGTTGTTTGTCGAATTCACAAAACCAATTTATACGCAGGCTTATTCGTACATTCGGCAGTTTTATAATAAGTATTGATACGGGTTTACATATTGAAAGTCAGAATGAAAAATTTCATTCTGACTTTTTTTATCAAATTTACTTTCATCAAAAATATTTGTATCTTTGCATAAAGTAAGTTTTCAAAAAAAAAAATCTACCAACCATGGCAAAGAGAATTCCGTATGGCATAAGCGATTATGCCGAAATAATGAAAAGTAATTTTTATTATGTTGACAAAACACAGTTTATTGAAACAGTTGAGTCCTCATCTCGATTTCTTTTTTTAATTCGACCACGTAGGTTTGGTAAATCGCTGTGGATTAACCTTATGAAATCTTATTACGACATTAACAATACAAGTAAATTTGATTTGCTATTTGGGCAAACTTATATTGGACAACATCCTACAAACGAACGAAATAGCTATCTATTATTAAGTTTCAATTTTTCGGCAGTAAATCCAGATTTAAACGATGTAAAATTATCTTTTGAGAAACATTGTAGCAAATCATTCGACAGTTTCAATACGGCTTATCGTTCGCTTTTAGGTGAAGAATATATGTCAAATTATCCTAAAAACGATTTAGTTGAATCGAAAATTGAGTATATAACCAATAGTTGTAAAGAAAAAGGCTTATCTATCTACTTATTTATCGACGAATATGATAATTTCACAAACACAATATTGAGCCAACATGGCAATCTGAAATATGCTGACATTACGCATGGCAATGGATTTTTTCGGATGTTTTTTAATAAATTAAAACTCGCTACTACCGACCAGAATGCTTCGTTGAAAAAGATTTTCATTACAGGCGTATCCCCCGTAACACTCGATGACGTTACAAGTGGGTTTAATATTGCCAAAAACATAACTACCGATGCGATTTTCAATTCGATAATAGGTTTTACTGAACCGGAAGTAATTACCATGCTTAACTATTACAAAAGCGAAGGAATGGTGCACGAACCCATCGAAAATTTACTCGTAATAATGCGCGAATGGTATAATAACTATTGTTTTTCAGGAAATAAAACGTCACAAAAAATGTTTAATTCTGATATGGTATTATACTTTATGGACAATTATCTATCTCATGGCTCAGTAACAAAAGATTTGATCGATAATAATGTAAAAATTGATTATAGCAAACTTCGCCATTTAATAATTTTAGATAAAAAAGTAAATGGAAACTTTTCTACTATAAAAAAAATAGCCGAAGATGGTGAAATTCGCACCAATATAGTATCTTCATTTCCAGCCGAAAAGCTTATAGACAGAGATAATTTTGTATCACTGCTTTACTATTTTGGAATTCTCACAATTGATCGGATTGAAAATGATAATCTCGTTTTAAGCGTTCCCAATTTAACAATCCGAGCGGTGTTATTTTCATATTTGGTTGAAGGTTTTAGCGAAGCAAATATTTTTAATTTAGAAAATATGTCCCTATCCGAAATGGCTGAAAAAATGGCATACTATGGCGATTGGCTTCCATTTTTCAATTACTTTTCGGAACAAATTTACAAACAAACTTCGGTTCGAGACTTTATTGATGGTGAAAAAACGGTTCAGATGTTTCACTTAGTGTACCTGAACAGTGCCAACTATTTTATAGTGCATTCCGAAGCTGAAATGGGCAAAGGATTTGTAGATTTGTGGCTCCAGCCTAACTTTATTTTGCGACCTAACATGAAGCATTGCTATATTGTTGAACTCAAATATGTGCCACGCTCGCAAGAAGCTGAAGTAAAAAATCCGACTTCGGCATTGGTTCAAAAACTTACAGCAGATGCCAACGAACAATTGCAACGTTATGCTGTCGACTCCAAAATTCAGGCTGCCAAAGGAAAAACGACCCTCCACCTTCTACGCGTAATTTACTGCGGTTGGGAAATGGTGAGCTGCGAAGAGTTGATGCAAGAAACAAACTAAAACAAAACATGGCCAAAACAAAATCAGTATATGTTTGCCAAAACTGTGGCGCCGAATCGGCAAAGTGGATTGGCAAATGCCCTTCGTGTGGCGAGTGGAACTCGTATGTGGAAGAAATTGTGAGCAAAGACAACTCGCCCAAAGTTAATTTAGGCGGTCTCGAAATTACAAAGCAAAAACCGGTGCGCTTGGATGAGGTAGAAACTTCGGAAGAAAGCCGCATCGACACTTCGAGTAACGAACTCAATCGGGTACTTGGCGGTGGTCTCGTGCCTGGTTCGTTAGTGCTTATAGGAGGCGAACCCGGCATTGGCAAATCAACATTGGTGCTGCAAGTTGTTTTAAATCTGAAAGGAAAACGGACACTTTATATTTCGGGCGAAGAAAGTGTAAAACAATTAAAATTACGTGCACAGCGGCTTAAATATGATAATCCGGACTGCTATATTGTAAGCGAAACCTCGTTGGAACAAATTTTTGTGCATATTCAAAACATTCAACCCGATGTGGTGATTGTCGATTCCATTCAAACGGTGTCGACAGAAATGATTGAATCGTCGCCCGGTTCAGTTTCGCAAGTACGCGAATGTGCGGCACATTTACTCAAATTTTGCAAAACAAGCGGAACTCCCGTTTTATTAATTGGTCATATAAATAAAGAAGGAAGTATTGCAGGACCAAAAGTGTTGGAACACATTGTGGATACCGTTTTGCAATTCGAGGGCGACCAACATTATATGTATCGCATTTTGCGAAGCATAAAAAACCGTTTCGGAAGCACTTCGGAGCTCGGAATTTTTGAAATGCAACAAAATGGACTGCGCGAAGTGAGTAACCCATCAGAGCTTTTACTTTCGCAAAATCACGAAGGTTTAAGTGGAGTTGCCATTGCTTCGGCTATCGAAGGTGTTCGCCCTTTTCTAATTGAAACACAGGCGCTTGTGAGTTCAGCAGCTTATGGCACACCGCAACGTTCGTGTACCGGCTTCGATCTTCGCCGCCTTAATATGCTTTTGGCAGTGCTCGAAAAACGGGCAGGTTTTAAAATAGCTCAAAAAGATGTTTTTCTGAATATTGCTGGCGGTCTGAAAATCAACGATCCAGCCATCGATTTAGCTGTCATTTCGGCCATTTTGTCGTCGAATGTAGATATCTCTATCGAAAAGCAAGTGTGCATCGCTGGCGAAGTGGGGCTTTCGGGCGAAATTCGCCCCATAAACCGTATTGAACAACGAATTCTCGAAGCCGAAAAACTTGGTTTCACAAAAATGATTATTCCCGATTTCAACATTAAATCATTGAATATAAACAAATTAAATATTGAAATTGTACGTGTAAAAAAAGTCGAAGAAGCGTTTAAAGTATTATTCCGAAAATAAAAAATATAAGTGATTGGTTTATTGACTGTCTTCTTAAATTCAGTTAAAAACAAACAGCAAACATTCAAATTACTAAAAATTAGAGGTTTCGAGGGGTTTAATCTTTTAAAAAAATTATCTTTGCAACTCATTTAACACAAACAACGCATGTTACAAGCCTTTTTAGTATCAGCTATCTTATTGATTATAGGAGTATTAATTCTCGG
Organism: Porphyromonas cangingivalis; assembly: GCA_945902955.1. GTDB lineage: Bacteria > Bacteroidota > Bacteroidia > Bacteroidales > Paludibacteraceae > Paludibacter. The sequence continues at coordinate 19,525 of CAMDNO010000022.1, read as the reverse complement.
ATTTAAAATTTTTTTCATAAAAAATGGTGAGTTTCCCAACATTCACATTGGCGGAAACAAAGGTTTAAAAGAACAAGGAGTGCACTGTGCCACTACACAAGACCGCGATGCACAAGCTTCGAAGCCAAAACGAATGACAAATAACGAAGTATACAACGAAATTACAAAATTTTAATTTTCAAAAGCAGCATGAAGAACCTCTCTCTCATTTTTAATGGCATTTTAGCTATTGCAGTTATTGCCTTGTTCATAATTGTATTTACAAAAGGAAATAACACAAGTACAAATGGTGTTACTTTCACAAAAGAACAAATTAAAGCTGGAAAACTTCCGGTAGCTTACGTCAATGTCGATTCGCTTTTGTCGAATTACCAATTTGCGAAAGAATCGAACGAATCACTCATTCGCAAACAAGAAGATTCGCGCTTAAATATCAATACAAAAGCACGTCAGTTGCAAGTAGAAATGGCTGAGTTTCAGAAAAAATTAGAAGCAAATGCATTTTTAAGTCGCGAGCGTGCCGAACAAGAACAAGCTCGCTTAGTTCGTCGCCAGCAAGAATTGCAGGAACTTGATGGTAAACTTAGCCAACAATTAATGCAAGTTCAGCAAAAAATGAGCGAACAACTCCGCGATACAATAAATGCGTTTTTGAAAGAATATAACAAAGACAAAAAATACGAAATGATTTTTAGTAATACCTCAAGCGATAATATTTTATTTGCCGACAAAGGTTACGATATTACTTTAGAAATTACTAAATTGCTCAATGAGCGGTTTAAAGCAAAAAAATAATTGAAAAATTCCAACTAAAAAAGGCAATCCAAAATGGGTTGCTTTTTTTTTGATATTTAAAATAGACACCGCACGCGACAGCTCTACAAGATTAAAACGCCTTTCGATAGCTACACCCTTCTTTCCATCTGCTACAACCGTAAGCAGCATTGCCTTTGAGCAATTTTCCTTTTCCACATTCGGGGCAAGTGCTTCCAATTATTGGGTCGATAGCCATCGCTTTTGGAGCAACTGTTTGTCGGTTTTCACTTTTCACATTAAAAACTATTTGACGCACCATTTCTTTTAGCTCTTCCAAAAATTCTTTGGCCTCGTATTCTCCACGTTCCACCATGCGTAGTTTCTTTTCCCATCGCCCCGTCAGCTCTGCCGATTTGAGCAATTCTTCGCTTATCGTTTGAATTAAATCAACTCCAGTATTAGTTGCAATTAGGTTTTTACGCTCTTTGCGAATGTAATCGCGTTTGAAAAGCGTTTCGATAATAGCAGCACGAGTAGAAGGGCGACCAATGCCATTGTCTTTCATGGCGTCGCGCAATTCGTCGTCGTCAACCAATTTACCAGCCGTTTCCATTGCTCGTAGTAGCGTTGCTTCGGTAAAAGGTTTGGGTGGCGAAGTCCATTTTTCGGCTAAAGTGGGTTCGTGTGGTCCGCTTTCGCCTTGATTAAAAATAGGTAAAGTCTTTTCATCTTCTTCGCCTTCTTTTTCGTCGGTGTCGACTTTGTTTTTTTCAAAAACTACACGCCAGCCCTGATCTAATATTTGCTTGCCATTTACCTTAAATTCTACTTTATCAACTTCGCCCAAAACGGTAGTAGTAGCAATTTTACATTCGGGATAAAAATTGGCAATAAATCGCCGAGCTACCAAATCGAACACACGCCGTTCGTTTTCGTTAAGCGCCGTAGGATGAATACCTGTGGGGATAATGGCATGGTGATCAGTTACTTTCGCATTGTCGAAAACCTTTTTTGTTTTTGGAATTTTCGTTGCCAAAAGTGGAGCTGTAAGCTGTTCATAATCCTTAATTCCTTTCAGAATAGCCGGAATTTTTGGGTACATATCGTCGCTCAAAAAAGTAGTGTCGACACGCGGATAAGTAGTTACTTTTTTCTCGTAAAGGATTTGAATTAGCTTGAGAGTTTCGTCGGCCGAAAAGCCGAATTTCTTATTACATTCAACCTGTAACGACGTCAAATCAAACAATTTAGGAGCTGATTCAGTTCCCTTTTTGGTGGTAATATCGGTTACAAAAAAATCAGATCCTTTCACTGTTTCCAAAAAACGTGTACCTTCTTCTACACTCGAAAATCGTCCTTTCGAAGCCGAAAACAAGGTGTCGCGATAAACAGTTTTTAATTCCCAATAAGCTTCGGGTTTAAAATTCTCAATTTCGAGTTGGCGGTTTACAATCAGCGCCAACGATGGAGTTTGCACACGACCAATGGACAAAACCTGGCGATTTTTTCCATATTTCAAAGTGTAAAGTCGTGTGGCATTCATACCTAATAACCAATCGCCAATAGCTCGCGAAAGTCCGGCTTCGTATAAATGTTGGTAGTACGATTGGTCTTTTAATTTCTTAAATCCTTCGCGGATAGACTCTTCGGTAAGCGACGAAATCCAAAGCCTTTTTACGGGACATTTACACAATGCTTTTTGCATTACCCAGCGTTGAATAAGTTCGCCTTCTTGGCCAGCATCACCACAGTTTATCACTTCATCAGCGTTTGCAAACAATTGTTCAATCACCTTAAATTGCTTTTGTATACCGCTGTCGTTCATAACTTTAATCCCAAACCGTTGAGGAATCATTGGCAAATGACTTAGTGCCCATCCTTTCCATTCGGGTGCATATTCATGTGGCTCGAGCAAGCCACACAAATGCCCAAAAGTCCATGTAACCTGATAGCCATTTCCCTCCATATAACCATCTTTTCGATTTTTAGCTCCCAAAATCTCGGCAATGTCGCGCGCTACACTTGGCTTTTCGGCTATACAAACTATCATGTTACTTGTTTTCAGAATATTAGTGAAATAAAACTCGATTTTTCAAACGAATGCAAAGTTAATCAAAATTATGAATGATTGAAATGCGATTATCAGATTTCCAATTTTAAAATATATTGAGTGAAAAAGCGTTATTTATAAGCAAAGAGTATTATTTGCAGAATAAAAACTCATTTTTTTAATGTATCTTTGTAGGAAATTTTGAATTAGATTTTGCGATACGTAACAATCTAAATTACAACAAATTAAATCGAATATAATATCATTTCAAATGAAGCAATTGTTTAAACTAACTATCCTTTTCGTTTTCACTTTATTTTTTATAAGTGTATCAGCCCAAAAATACGGTATCGAAGCTGGTTTTGTTCAGCCTAAACGCTCCGGAGCGCAGTTTAGCACCACTTATTTCAATGGAGCTCGATTGGGAGGAAGTGTAGAATTTGAATTAAAAAACAACTTTAGTTTGCTTTCAGGAGCTCTCTACTCCTTGGTTTATTCCGATAAATCGCAATATTATTCTCCTTCGGACTCTGTGAATTACAAGACCTACAATCATGCCATCGATATACCTATCCATGTTCAATACTCACTTCCAGTTTCAAAAAATTTTAAATTTTTCGCCTATGCCGGCCCCAATATCTCAGTTGGATTAGCACAGCCTCAAAAAATAACAGCTGTTGTAAGCGATGTCACCAAAACGTATATGAATTCCATATTACCCGAAAACATGAAATCGTTTGTTCGCTTAGAATCAGATAGTTATACCAACAATGATTTGTATACTAAAAACATGATTCAACGAATTAATTTACAAATTTCAGTTGGAGGTGGTGTTCAATTTAAAAATTACAAGCTTAAGGGTGGCTACGATTTTGGTATTAATAGTATAAATAAAATAGATACCAGCAAACAAATGCGCTTACAGCAAGACGGCTGGTTTGTTTCACTCATTTATCAGTTTTGATTTTTTGATTTCTAATTTTCAAATCATTTCTTGCTAAATATGTCAATCCCCGAAATCTACACGCTTTTTCTACAACATTCAGTAATTTCGACCGATAGCCGCAATTGTCCTGCTGGTTGTTTGTTTTTTGCACTCAAAGGTGATAATTTTAATGCAAATGCTTATGCTCTTTCGGCACTCGAAAATGGTGCAACCTATGCAATTGTCGACGAATCTGAATATGCCCTTGATAAACGTTTTATAGTAGTTGAAGATGCACTTATAGCTTTGCAACAACTCGCCAACTACCATCGCAAGCAATTAGCTACCAACGTTTTGGGAATTACGGGAACCAATGGAAAAACAACTTCTAAAGAATTGATTGCAGCTGTTTTAAGTCAAAAATTCAATATTTTATTTACCCAGGGAAACCTAAATAATCATATTGGCGTTCCGCTTACATTACTAAAATTACGTGCTGAGCACGAAATTGCTGTTGTAGAAATGGGTGCAAATCATATAGGCGAAATTAAAACTTTAGCTGAAATTGCATGTCCTAATTATGGTATTATTACCAATGTGGGAAAAGCTCACTTAGAGGGCTTTGGTTCGTTCGAAGGAGTAAAAAAAACAAAATCAGAGCTTTATAAAAATATTTTTGAAAATGGGGGAAATATATTTATAAATGCCGGCAATGAGCATCTAATAGAGATGGCAGCGAAATCCGGTTTTACAAATGACGAAAAATTAGTAAAATACCAACTTACCTCCAAAAACTCAAACGAAATGGTAACGGGTGAAATTGAATCTTGTTCGCCATTTTTAAATATGCAATGTACTACTAATAAAGCAGATAACTTTTCTATAAAAACAAAATTAATTGGCACTTACAATGCCGAAAATATATTAGCTGCAGTTACTATTGGTAATTTTTTTGGAATAGACGATACTGCCATTAAAGCTGGTTTGGAGCAATATACACCACAAAATAATCGTTCGCAATTAACTGTTACCGAGCGCAATAAATTGGTGGTAGATGCTTACAACGCCAACCCTACAAGTATGCGTGCGGCAGTTAATAATTTTGGACTTATGCAAGTCGAAAACAAAATGCTTATTCTTGGCGATATGCTCGAACTTGGCGAGCAGGCTAATTTAGAACATCAAGCAATTGTAGATTTACTCGAAAGTTATCAATTAAAAAATGTAATTTTGGTTGGCAATATATTTGCCCAAACTAAAAACGATTATATTTGTTTTTCGTCAGTTGACGATTTAATGCATCACATTGAAAAACAAATAATTGTCGACAATTACATTCTGATTAAAGGGTCTCGGGGCATAAAACTCGAAAAAGTGATTTCGTTACTTTAATAAGCAAAATTAAAGAATTAAACTATTTTTTTAAAATGAAAAAAAACAATGTAATTATTTCATATCTGCTGATTGCCATTATTGTGGCACTCCTAATTGCGGTTTTTTACTTGATAAACCGCACGAAAGAAAAAGAAGCTGAAGTGGCCGAAGTAGTTGAAATGATGAATTTCGAAAAACAACAAGTGGAACGCGAATTTCAGGATATGGCTTCGGAATTTGATGGATATACATCAAATATCAAAAACGACTCACTTTTCAAATTGTTAGATGATCAGAAAGTTAAAATGCATCAGCTGCTCGAAGAATTACGTGTAACAAAATCGACAAACGCCCGTAAAATTTCTGATTTAAAAAAAGAATTGGCATCAGTACGCAAATTATTAGTGCACTACGTAAATCAGATTGATGCATTAAATGCTGAAAACAAAGAACTTAAAACAGAAAATTCTGACGTAAAGCGACGTTATAACGAAGCCTCCGAAACAGTAAATCAACTTTCAAAAGAAAAAGAATCGTTGAATGAAGTAGTTACACGTGCCGCAAAATTAGATGTTACCGGTTTTAGTTTTAGCCCATTAAATAGCCGAAATAAAAAAACAAGCTGGTTTACACAAACAGCAAATCTACAATTCAATTACACTGTAAATAAGAACATTACAGCTCAGCCAGGCGAAAAAACAATTTATTTACGCTTAACTCGACCCGATAACGAAGTAATGATTAAAAATTCGGGAAATGTTTTTACTTACGAGAATAAAAAAATTAATTATTCGATCAAAAAAGATTTCGAATATACAGGCGAATCTCTCAAAGATGAAATGTATTGGAAAGTAGAGGAGGTATTGCAGGCGGGCACCTATCGTGCCGATTTTTTTTGCGATGGTAATAGAGTTGGAAGTTTTAGTTTTGATTTAAAAAAATAAATATTGAATCAATAACCACAAATAACCATTAAATAACGTACGAAGTGCAAATAACGTACGAAGTGCAAATAACGTTTTATTATAAATGTCAACAAGTCAACAATTCTCAAAAGCGTCCAAAGAAATTGCTTTCGATTTAAAACATCGAAATACAATTCAATTCAACATAGCTCGTTACGACGCGGCTGTTGAAAAAGGCATGGCGCGCTATCAGGATGTGGAGTTGGCAAAGCGAAATGCGGCTGCAATAAAACGAGATGTGCTCGCAAATTGGGAAAAATACCTGCTTGAATTTGAAAAGAATTGTATTAAAAATGGTGCAGAAGTGCTTTGGGCTACTAATGCCGACGAAGCAAACGGATTTATAAAAAATATTATTACACAAAATAAAGCGCGATTACTTGTGAAAAGTAAATCGATGACTACCGAAGAGATTGAGTTGAATCACCTTGCCGAAAGCATTGGCTGCGAATCGGTTGAAACGGATTTGGGTGAATTTATAGTGCAGGTGGCAGGCGAAAAACCATACCATATTGTTACGCCCGCCATGCACAAATCAAAAGGAGATATTGCCAAACTTTTTAACGAAAAGTTTAAAACACCAATTGACAGCACGCCACAAGAAATGACTGAATACGTTCGTCAGGTTTTACGAAAAAAATATACAGAAGCCGAAATTGGAGTTACAGGTGCTAACTTTTTAATTGCCGATATTGGTGGAATTTCAGTTACCGAAAATGAAGGTAATGGACTGATGACTACGGCATTTCCTAAAGTACATATCGTAATTGCTGGTATCGAGAAAATACTACCCAAAATGAATCAATTGGGATTATTTTATCCGCTACTTTCGGCTCATGGCACAGGGCAACAAATTACAGCTTACAATACCATTTTTACCGGACCACGAAAAGCGAAAGAAGTGGATGGACCTGAAAAAATGTATGTCATTTTGTTAGATAATAAACGAACGGAAGTTTTTGCCGACGACGAAGCCTACGAATCATTGGCCTGCATCCGTTGTGGAGCATGCCTCAATGGCTGTCCGGTATACAAAGCCATTGGCGGCTACACCTACGATACAACTTACAGCGGCCCTATTGGTTCGGTACTCACTCCCTTTTTACGTGGATTTAAAGACTTTTCGCACCTAAGTTTTGCATCTACACTTTGTGGAAAATGTGTCGAAGTTTGTCCGGTTAAAATCCCATTGACCAACATTTTGCTTAGCAACCGACGAAAAGCGGTGGAGCAAAATTTACGTCCTAAATATGAAAAAATGGCCATGCAGAGTTTTAAATTAATTAGCTCAAAAAGAGCTGGTTTCGACCTTGCATCCGGATTTGTAAAAAATATCGTAACTTCGCCTTTCAATTACATAGGTTGGGGACCAAAACGAGAAATGCCTAAATTTTCAACTAAATCATTTTCAGAACAATACCGTAAAAAATAAAAAAAAAGATATGAAGCAACTTACAAAATTTTCCTTTCTCCTTTTAACAATTACTCTCGCTTTAAGCGCCTGTAAAGTAGATAATTATGCCGATTGGAAAATACTAAACGACAACGCATACGCCGCTGAAGCAGCAAAAACTGACTTCAAAAAAACTGACTCGGGTTTGTATTATAAAATTAGCTATCCTGGTAATATGAAACAAGCCAATTTAGAGTCGTATGTTACTGTTAAATATACTGTTAAGTTGATAACAGGGAAAGTAATCGAGTCCGACACTTTTTACGGAACTTTAGTATCGTCGAGCTACGGAAGTGGAACCATTAAGGCTTGGCAAGAAGCAATCCCAATGTTGAAGGTTGGTGGAGTAATGGATATGTTTTTCTCTTACGATTTGGGTTATGGCTCCACTGCAAGTGGCTCTGTGCCTGCTTATTCGATGCTTTATTATAGTGTAGAATTATTGGATGCTCAAAATTAAAAAAAAAATGAAATCACTCATCATCAGTGCTTTTATCTTATTTTCAGCAACATTATTTTCAGCTGAATATAATGTCGACAATATTCCAAATCCTAAAACCACAAATGCTACCGCTTTTGTAAGTAATCCGGATGGAATTCTGAAAGAAGAAACAGTTCAAGCAATTAACCAAAAATTGGGCGAATTGCAAGCAACAAACAAATCGGAAGTGGCTGTGGTAGTAGTAAATTCTATTGGTTTTGAGGAGATTAAACCATTTGCTACTGCTTTGTTTAAAAAGTGGGGCGTGGGAACTGCCGAAAACAGCAATGGTTTATTGGTGCTTTTTGTAATGGATCAACGCAAAGTTTCATTCGAAACTGGATACGGTTTAGAAGGCGTTTTGCCCGATGCTATCACAAAACGAATCCAGACAAAAGATATGATTCCGTATTTTAAGCAGGGAAATTACGATGGTGGTATGCTTGCAGGCATCGAAAAAATTGTTTCGACCGTAAAAGGGGAAACTTTTGTGGAGAAAAAAGTAAGTATTCCTTGGGATGAAATAGTTCCAATGGCTATCGGAGTGTATATCGTATTGATGCTACTTGCATTTGTTTGGGTAGGAAGTATTGTTGCAAAAGCTCGTAAAAACAAGCAACTTTCTAATAACATTCAGCGTTATAAAGCCATTAAATCCGAAAAAGCAGCTGCGTTTATGGTGCTTGCACTTGTACTGCCAGTAATTGGTATAGGAGCTATATTCTTGTTTAAATTTCCATTGTATCTTTTACTTTTATTACTACCTGTTCCACTAACTACCATTCCGGCAAATATTTATGGCAAACTCATGATGCGAAAAGTGCGTCGCGAACCCATAAAATGTAGCGAATGCGATGGCACTATGCATATTTTAAGTGAAAAACAAGAAGATGCACATTTAAAATTAGCGCAACAATTTGAAGAACAGCTCCATGCAGTTGATTATGATGTATTTGTTTGCAATACGTGCAAAAATGAAACTATTTATACACTTGATAAACCAAGTATTTACAGCGATTGCCCGAAATGTGGTACAAAAGCGTTTATTTTAAAAGAGAAACGAACAATCGTAGCTCCAACTTATATCAGTGCGGGTACTGAGCGAACAACTTATCATTGTAAATTTTGTGGCTACGAAGAAAATCACAATGATAATATTCCACGTTTGCGTCGCGACGATTCTGGGGCATTAATTGCGGGCGCTGTTGCCGGAAGTATATTGAGCAGTGGTCGAGGCGGTTTTGGTGGAGGTGGCGGAGGAGGTTTCTCGGGCGGTAGTTTTGGTGGAGGATTTTCGGGTGGAGGTGGTTCCACCAGTGGATGGTAAATCAATTTACAATTAATAATTTACAATTAAAAATTAAAACAACATGAATAAGAACACAATTATTTTATTAGCAGTAGTAGGCGTATTAGTGCTTACTGTTTTTTGGGGAATAGGAAAATACAATGGTTTGGTTACCAAAGATGAAGCGGTAAGCGGACAGTGGGCAAACGTTGAAAACCAATATCAACGTCGCTCCGATTTAATTCCAAACCTCGTGGCAACTGTAAAAGGATATGCATCGCACGAAAGTGAAACACTCGAAGGTGTTGTGGCTGCACGTGCCAAAGCAACACAAGTTACAATAGATCCTACCAATTTGACTGCCGAAAAGTTGAAAGAATATCAGGCAGCTCAGGGCCAGCTAAGTTCGGCATTAGGAAAACTGTTGATGATAACAGAAAATTATCCGGATTTGAAAGCCAATCAGAACTTTTTGGAATTGCAAGCGCAATTAGAGGGTACTGAAAACAGAATCACTACTGAGCGTGGTCGTTTCAACGATTTATGTAAGGATTTTAACGCTTCAATACGTAAATTTCCAACGAATATTGTAGCTTCATTTGCCGGATTAGAAAAGAAAAACTATTTCGAAGCCGAAGCTGGTAGCGAAAAAGCACCAAAAGTAGAATTTTAATATGTATACTCCTTCTCCCGAACGCTATACCGACACAGTTGGATATAATTTTTGTGGTAAAAGTGGCTTAAAATTGCCTCGTTTATCACTCGGATTATGGCATAACTTTGGCGATGTAGACAATATTGAGGAAGCAGAGCGAATGCTCAAATATGCTTTTGATAAGGGTATTACGCATTTCGATTTGGCAAATAATTACGGACAGCCTTTTGGAAGTGCTGAGCGAAATTTTGGCAAAATGCTGAAAGAAAATTTTGCTGCTTATCGCGACGAAATGATTATCAGCACCAAAGCTGGTCATATTATGTGGCCGGGCCCTTATGGCGATGGGGGTTCTCGTAAATACCTTTTTGCCAGTCTGGAGCAGAGCCTCAAACGTATGCAACTCGACTATGTGGATATTTTCTATTCGCACCGCTATGATGAAAATACACCTATTGAGGAAACTATGGGCGCACTTTCAGATATGGTAAAACAAGGAAAAGCCTTGTATGTGGGCATTTCGAAATACCCCGAAGATAAAGCACGTGAAGCATATCGGATTTTAAAAGAAAACGGTACGCCTTGCCTTATTTTTCAAGGTCGATATAGCCTTCTTTCGCGCGAAATAGAAACTGAAGTGCTTCCAGCTGCATCCGAAAATGGCGTTGGTTTCATTGGTTTTTCGTCGTTGGCACAAGGCATGTTAAGCGATAAATATCTGAAAGGAATTCCTGAAAATTCACGAGCAGCATTGAGTCATGGCTTTTTGAAAAAAGAACAGATAACCGATGAATTATTGATACGATTGAAAAAACTGAATGAAATTGCGTTGGAACGAGGTCAAACATTGGCACAAATGGCTTTGGCATGGTGTTTTCATCAACAGCAGGTAACTTCACTTATTATTGGAACTAGCTCGGTAGCGCAGCTACAAGCTAATATCGACGCACTTAAAAATTTAAATTTTACAAACGAGGAACTGTGGCAAATTGGCGAAATATAATTCTCACATTGTTGTTAGCAAGTAATCTTAATGCCTGTTACGATAATTATGTGTCATCGGTTCCTACCATGCCTGTTAATTTAAAAGTTGACTTTTCTGGCAAATACAATAATTTCAAAAACAGCACATACAGTTTTTTAGTTTTCGAAAAGCCTGTTTATGAAGCAGATAGATTAGGCTTTGCAGGTATTTTACTATTCTCAGGCATGTTAGACGATTATGGCAATTCTACTTATTATGCATTTGATATGGCTTGCACGCATGAATTAAGTCAAAATGCAAAAGTATATCCAATAGATCAAACAGGCTTTAAAGTAAAATGTAATACCTGTGGAACTGTATATGATGTTAGTTTTGGACTGGGAATACCCGATACCACTTCGGGTCCAGCACGTGAAATACTTCGACGCTATAAAGTTACAGTGAACGAAACATTCCTCTACGTATATCGTTAATGCCTTTGAAAATACCTGAAATAGCCGTATAAATAATATAAAAAGGATAAATAACCGCCAATGTGAAATACGTTTGGGCGGTTATTTTTTGCCCAAAAAACCAAGAAGTTTGAAGTAAAAAATAGTAGTCAATTGCAAATTTCACAATGCTAAGCATTGCCAAAAGCAATAAACTTGCAGGATAGATAAAGCTACTTACAAATAAAATAACCTGCATTAACGAAGCTAAAAATACAATTAATGCTACCAAAATAGTTACAAAATCGGTATATAAAGGCGCTTTTGAAGCCCAACGCTGACGTTGATTGAAAAATGATTTCATTGACTTACAAGCCATTGTATTCACAATAGCTTGCTCCGATTTTAGAAAGTTGATATTTCCATTTCGCTTTTTCAGCGCATGCAATAAAAAAATATCATCGCCCGTATTTGATTTCGGATGTAAATTCGAATAATTTTCGAGCCATACATTTTTCTGAAAAACCAAATTTGCACCATTGCACATTATCGGCTGCCCAATACCCGCAGCTCCAGCTCCCGAACTTACCAACGAAAGAAATTCCAATTGTTGTATCTTTTCAAAAAAAGTTACGGCAGGCTGAATGGCTACAAGTCCAATTATTAAATCCGATTTTGTAAGCTCCTGATATTGTATGACAGTTTCGAGCCAAGCAGAAGGAGCACTACAGTCTGCATCGGTTGTTATTATCAATTCATTTTTTGCATTTTCTATTCCTAATTTTAAAGCTTGTTTTTTGCCGTAATTTTCTGATTGTAAGATAAGTATATTTTCAAAATCGTTCTCAGCAAGTTTCATAATTTCGAAAGTAGAATCAGTAGAATGATCATCAATTAAAATTAATTGAAAGGATTGATAGCTTTGATTCCTAAGCGATTTTAAAAGCATGGGTAGGTTTAAGGCTTCATTTCGGCAAGCAACAACTACTGAAATTTCTGTTTTAGTTGGCCTGTCGGTACGAATACGAAAGGTTGGAATCTGACTCCAACCTTTTATAAATAAAGAAATTAGACTAAAATAAATTATTGAAATTAAAATTGTGGCTGTTAGCATTTTTTAAAATAAATAATTTAATCCTATATACATACCGGAATTTCCGTCTTGTTTATTAAATGCTTTTCCATAATCTGCCGAAATAATGAAATTTTCATTCCAGCCAATTTTCAAACCAATACCTGCTGTCGAATGGAGCTTACCTGATTCGTAATCAGTAAGATACAATTCATTTTTTTGCATTGAAGTTAAAGTTGATGGTATTTCAATTGGGTTAATAATCATTCCCGAATCGAAGAAAATATTTGTTCCTAAATAGAAATTTTGTTTCAACAACTCAAAACGCACAAATTTATAGCGAAACTCAAAATTACCAAAACCAACTGCATCGCCTACAATACGGTTGCGCAAAATTCCACGTAATGAGTTTTTACCACCCAAACCTTGATTCGTAGAACCTGTTAAATAACTCGTTATCAAAAGTGGCTGAGCGTAAAATGGTACATGCGATTTACCTAAAGTTATTTGATAATCAATTCGATAGGCTAATGATATATCTTTAGAAAGTGTAAAGTACTGACGATGAATAAATGCAAACTTGGTGTGTGCAAATTCGTTTGCAAATCCGGGTGCTGATTGTATTACAGCTTCTGTCCAAATTCCTTTCATTGGACAGGCCTGCTGATCGCGCGAATCGTATTTAAAACCGAGTTTCAAGTAATTTAAACTTCCACCATCAGCCTCTTCTTCGCTTATTAATTTATTTTCAATATAACGTTGAAATAAAGTTCCACCCTCTACGGGATTTAAACCCAACTTATTGATGTTTACAGTATCAATTGCAAAATTATAGAAAGTATAACCAGCTACCCATCCAAATTTCGATTCGCCAAAGCTCCCCTGAAAATCAGCCTTTACCCGAAACATATTTCGTTCGTTTCTGTAAAAATGACGGGTACTTTTGCTCCAAGCATCGTCGTACTTTGTTTGATAGCCATTGAAACCGTAAAAATCCATTAGTTGATCAGTCATGTAAGTCATATCAACTGTTGTTCTAACCTTGGGAATTAACTTTTCCGAATCGTACATAATGCGGTTAATACCAGTACCTTTCGAAAAGCGCGACCATTCCATATACAAAGAGTGATCGTATTTTGGAAAGCGACTTCCATCTCCATAATGGTACAAATTAACAACTGCCCCATATTGAAAACCAAGATCGGAATCGAACGAAATGGCCGGAATGGCGCCAAATCCAAGCCCTTTTTTAATTTTTTGCTGCGAAAATATTACTACACTCATTAATATTGCAGAAGAAAGTACAATAAATTTGATTTTTTTTTGCATACTTATTATTTCTAGAAGTTTAACGAGCCAAAGGTATGAAAATTTGTTTAGTATGTTTGTATCTGTTTTACAAAAAAATAGCTTAATTTTGCTACAATTTATAAATAAATGAGTTACAAATGAAAATTGTTTTTATTGGAGCTGGTAATGTAGCAACCCATCTGGCATGGGCACTAAAAGAAAATGGACACGAAATTATTCAGGTTTATAGCCGCACTCAACTCTCGGCTGAAACATTAGCACAACAATTAAATACCGATTTTTGCATTTCGCTTGATAAGTTAAAACAAGCAGATATGTATATTTATGCATTATCTGATAATGCAATAGAAACTATTGTTAATCAAGTAAATATCTATTCAGGTATTCATATTCATACAGCTGGAAGCATAAATATGAATATATTTGAACGGAAATTTGAAAAATTTGGTGTTTTTTATCCACTACAAACTTTTTCGAAAGATAAAAAAATTGATTTAAGTCAAGTTCCAATTTTCGTGGAGGGAAATAGCACAGATACTACCAAAACGCTTTTAAATTTAGCTAAAACACTAACTAACAAACCATTAGAAGCCAATTCATCGCAACGTATTCAATTACATATCGCAGCAGTATTTGCTTGTAATTTCAGCAATTATCTTTACAGTATTGCAGCCGATTTGCTTTTAGAAAACAATTTACCTTTTGATATTTTACATCCTCTAATTATAGAAACAGCTTCAAAAATTCAAACACTCTCGCCCTACGAAGCACAAACTGGACCTGCTCGAAGAAATGATACAGTTACCATTAAAAAACAATTGGATAAAATTGGAAATGAGAATTATAAAAAAATATATTCCGAAATGAGCGAGCAGATTTCGAAAAAATATAGAAAAGAAGAAGACTGTTGATTATTCAACTCCCAACTGCCGATTTATGATTTGAATTTCTTTTGAACGCTTTTCGAGTTGATTTTTGTATTGTGAAATTGTAAAATAGTGGTTGTAATCGATTACCGAAGCCGCTTCGTAAACTTTTAACGATTTCGTTACAGCCTCTATTGCTTTGGGCATATTTCCACTTATCTCATAAGCAATGGAAATATTATGAAGCAGTTTAGCTTGTGTGGCCAGCTTGACTTTCGTCAATCCTTTTTCCCAAATGCTGATAGCTGCATTCCAGTTTTTAGTGTAAACAGAGTCCAATCCCAACTTTATTACTTTATTGTTTGAACTAAAAAAATAACGTTCCTCTTTATCCCACCAAGGAACCAGCTTTTTCATAGTAGATTGTCCTACATACAAAGCTCCATCAATCAGCGCATTATACCTATCTGGTAATTCTTTTAGCGCATTTTTTCGTTGGTACGATTCAGCATCCCAATAAATGGTATCTTTAAATGTGTAAGATTGCGTTTTATTATGCTTTGGATACGATACACTCCAAGTTGTTTCATAATTAGCTTCTAACAGTGCATAAAAATAATTACCTTCGTAATTGTAATAATCAGCAATGCGGTCGCCAACCTTAATTCTATCTAGCGATAAAATGGCATCAGCATTGTAAAGCTGCGACATAAATCTCAAAGTATCAGATTGTGGTTCACTTGTATTAAAAAAACCAGATCCAATGTTTACCGAAGGTAAATGTAATTGCGAATTTTGAAAAAAATCATTTTTCTGAAATTCTTCATTTACCACACTCAGACAAAAAATAGCAAGGCTGTCGGTATTAATACTAACATTTTTTTTAGTTTCGCCATATAGCTCATTTACATGCCCGAAAGTAGCTGGTTGTGTAATCGAATTATTAAGTATCAATAAATTTGAAGCTTCCTTATCGAAAGAAACTTTTGCAGGGCGCAACACGTCTATACTTGTATAAAGCATAGATGTACAAGAAGATATCAATAACATTGAAAGTAGAAATAAGGTATAAACGAAAGTTCTCATACTTTTAAAATTCTATTTGAAGATTATCGTAAGATAAAAATATATTATCAGGTAATGTCTTTTCTATATCCGCGTGTTTACCTGCATCATGACTAAAATGGGTAAAATATGTTTTTCGAGCACCAATTTTTTGAGCCAATTCCACAGCTTCGTCAATTGTGATGTGCGAAATATGTGGTTGCACTCGTAGAGCATTCAATACTAAAACATCTAAGCCTTGAAGATGTTCAAATTCTGATGCTGGAATAGTTTTTACATCTGTTAAATAAGCAAATTTGTCGATTCGATATCCTAAGATAGGCAAAGCTGCATGCATTATTCGTATTGGTTGAATCTGCAATTCATCTATATTAAACGCATTTTCGCCAATATTATTGAGTGTGATTTTTGGAACTCCCGGATAAAGTTTTTCTTTAAAGCAATAAGGCATAGCATTTTTAATATGGTCATTTACCCGTTTCTGAGCAAAAATATTCACATTACCGAATGGCCGTACATCATCTAAGCCTCCAATATGGTCGTAATGTTCGTGCGTAATTAAAATTGTTGAAAGTGCATCAAATCCATGCCTCAGCATTTGTTGTCGAAAATCTGGACCACAATCAATTAATATGTTTTGTCCTTTAGTTTCGACCCAAACAGAGGCACGTAACCGATTGTCGCGTGTATCGCTGGAAGTACAAACTGCACATTTACAAGCAATTTGAGGAATCCCTGTTGATGTGCCTGTGCCTAAAAAAGTAATTTTCATTGTTTTTGAAATTATAAATTCATACGTATACGCCAATGTTGCGGATACAAATTATTACAACGATTACCGATATTTTTAACCCAACCAAGAGCTAAGGATTTATATCTTATTAACAAATAACCTTTTGGGGCTTCGGGTAAACTAACTGCTTCCCGCTTCAGATAAGCAATTGCTGTTTCGTAATCCACCTCTATAGATTGACAAGAGTTAGTATCGAGCAATTTGGATAAAGCCAATTGATGCGAAGGAATAAAATCTTTTCCTTTCACTTCGAATAATTCAATCCCAACCACGAAACAATTAAATTTGCTTCGAATATACATCAATTCATTGATATACTTCTTGTTAAATGCACTAATTTTATTATCAAAATTATAAAATAAAAAATTTTCGGATTCCATTAACTGAACTGAAAGCATACTACTTTCAACTTTGATTGCATTTTTGGGCAACATATTTTTAAAAGTTGACGTATGTGCATTTTCTTCATTTTTTCTCATAACCGAAATAAAAAAGCCCTCTCCCCTCACCCTATGCGGATAAAAACGATAGCCACCATCGGTTTCAACAATGTCCGAATTCTCAACATTCAATTTCATTCGTTCGGCACCCAGCTCATTACAAATCCACGCCACATTTTCCTCATTTTCTTCGCGATTGTATGTACACGTACTGTATACCAAAATTCCGTTTGGTTTAAGCGCATCCCACACATCATTCAAAATTTCTCGTTGTCGGCTTACGCAATTCATCACATTGTCTACCGACCATTCGTTAATTGCATTTGAATCTTTTCGAAACATGCCTTCGCCGGAGCAAGGCGCATCTATCACTATGGCGTCGAAATAATGCTCCAAAAGAGCAAAGTCAGATGCTTTATTGTTAGTTACAACAACATTTTTGTTACCCCATTTTGTAATATTTTCTGCTAATATTTGTGCACGCTGACGAACAATTTCGTTGCTAACAAGCAGACTATCAGCCGACAAAGTTTGCGAAAGCAAAGTTGATTTGCCACCAGGGGCTGCGCACAAGTCAAGTACCCGTTCGGCATCGGGAAAGCATTGTTTTACAACCTGATACAAAAACATAGAACTTGCTTCCTGCACATAATAAGCACCTCCATGAAGTAAAGGGTCGGCAGTAAAAAGCGGACGTTCGGGTAAATAACAACCCGAATCGCACCAACTAACTTTTTCATCTGTTGATATATTCGCTATTTTCGTATTTATCCGAATACTTGTAGGCGAAACAGTATCGAGAGCTGCTTCGAATGCTGGATATTCGTCGTTTAATACTTGACGAGTACGTTCACTGAATTTTTCGGGTAAAACCATCTAAACAATTAAAAATTAAGAATTAAAATTTCGATAGCTATCAGGAGAGTTGAGTATTAGGTGTTGTCTACTTATTTTAAATAACATATAATTTTGCTAATAGTTTCGGCATATTCAGCATCTGATAAGTACACTTTTTGTGGATTCATTTCGAATGTTCCACCATAACCTAATCCATCTACTTGCTTTGGGACTAAATGAAAATGTAAATGCGATAATTTATCAGAATAAGCGCCGTAATTAATTTTAGCTGGCAAAAATGCTTTATCGATGGCGGCAGCAACTCTACAAACATCGGCCATAAAGGCGTTTCGGTCGGTTTCCGACAATTCAAAAAGCTCATTTACATGGCTTTTGTAAGCCACCACACAACGTCCCGGATGACTTTGTTCTTTAAACAAAAACACAGTTGAAACTGATAAATCACACATTTCAATCATTAAACTTTTTTGCAATTCGTTGCGTTGACAATAAAGACATTCGGAAGCATCGCTCATAATTTTAATTTCTTTTTTAATTTGTAACTAACATAAAAAAGCAGTGATAAAAATTCATCACTGCCTTCAATTTTTTTTTGATTAATTCTGATTAATTTGAATGTTCATCTAATATTCGACGAGCAATATCCAGTATTTGCGTATCGTCAAGCATTACTAAACCGCCATCGGGACCTGGCTCAATATGCATACCGCAACTTTTCCCATCTTTAAAATTGTGACCTCCGAAATAATTACGTACTGTTTCTTTTTCCAGACCAAGTTCTTCAGCAATCTTGGTCATACTACCGCTTGGGAGCAAATCTTTTACTTTACGTAGTTCGTTGAATGTTATCGTTTTAGTCATCTTAATAAGTATTAGAATATTAATAATAAAACTATGTTTTTTCGTGCCATAAACTTACAACATTACTATGATATTACAATCAAATTACAAAATAATTTAACATTATTTTAAAATGCAAATTAGAATATCACATAAACAAAAACTTATTTTACTGTAAATCAACCATTAACTTAATTTCAAATATTTCTGTAAAATTCCACTATTGTTTCGATACCTTTGAAAAACATGTCGACAGAAAAATTTTCATTTGGCGAATGTGTAGCGTCCGATTCTAAGCCAAACCCGAGCAAAATTGGCTTAACTTGTAGTGTGTTTTCGAAAATAGGAATTACACCAATACTTCCACCTCTACGAACAGGCAATGGTCTGATACCGAATACTTTTGCAACAGCTTTTTCGGCAGCTTTGTAAGCGGCAGAATCAATGGGACAAACATAACTTTCGGCTCCATGTAGAAACTGAATATCAATCTTAATATGCTCAGGAGTAATACTTTTGATGTGATTGGCTACCAAATTGGCAATTTCGTTGCTAATTTGATTAGGAACTAAGCGTGCCGATAATTTTGCATAAGCTTTTGAAGGCAAAACCGTTTTAGACCCTTCGCCGGTGTAGCCACCCCAAATTCCACAAATATCCAATGTGGGACGAATACCAGTGCGTTCGATAGTGCTAAATCCCTTTTCGCCAAATAGCTTATCCACCTCTAAATTCAATCTATAGGCAGTTTCGTCGAATGGAATTTGAGCAATAAGTGCTTTTTCTTCAGCCGAAATTTCTTGCACTTTATCATAGAAATTTGGTATAGTAATTCGACCATCTGTATCAGTTAACGAAGCTAATATTTTTGTTAATTCGGTAATCGGATTCGCCACTGCACCACCAAAAATGCCCGA
>CAMDNO010000021.1 GCA_945902955.1 Porphyromonas cangingivalis | reverse complement strand
GAGTACCAGTTCTCACTCGACCCCTCTGAAAGTGGATTCAAATTAAGGTCGGAACATGAAAATAAGCCTATAACTCCGACAATAATAATTTTTGAAAATATTTTGATATTCATAATATTAATTTTTAAAATGAAACTGACAAACCAAATAAGAATGATGATGTGATTGGGTAACCACTTTCAGAAACTTCAGGATCCCAACCATTAGGATAATTGTCCAATGTAAATAAATCGGAACCACTTGCATAAAGTCGTATGCTCTGAATATTAGCTTTTTTAGTAAGTGCCGATGGCAAGGTATATCCAAAAGTTATATTTTTAAGACGTAAGTAGGCTCCGTTCATCAACCAAAAATCCGACATGGCATAATTTGTTCCGGCATTGGTATACGAAAAGCGTGGATACTTTGCAGCCAAATTCTGAGCTTCTGTATTGTATTTACTCCAGCTCGTTCCATCTAATAACTTTGGAACATTTCCCCAGTTTGCAGCCATTGGAGTAATCATTAAACCACTTTGACGAACATTAATTTTACCAATTCCCTGAAATGCAATTCCTAAATCAAAATTTTTGTAATCTAATTTAATATTCGAACCATATAAGAAACGTGGCAGCGAACCTCCTAATAATACACGGTCGTATTCCGGTGAAATTTTACCATCAGGTATACCATCGGGGCCACTTAAATCGAGGTATTTTACATCACCTACTTTTTGATTGCTTCCAAGTTTTGGTGAAGCAGCAAGATCTTCGGCTGTTTGAAATAAGCCACTACTACGGTAGCCATACCATTCGTTGAATTCACTTCCTTTTTTCTTAATTTGATCTCCGAGAAACTCTGTACCACCTAAGTCGCCCATTTCCGATTTAAAATCGGATACGTTTGCTGAAATTGAATAGCCAAAATCACCAACTTTATCGTTCCAGTTTACTTCCAACTCCCAACCTTTCGTACTCATTTTACCTGTATTTTGATCCGGATTATCGAATCCGATATAATCCGGTATTTCGAGAGCCAACAACATATCCTTTGTGGTTTTGTCGAAATAATCTCCTGACAACCTTAATTTATTGTCGAACAAGTGAATATCCAGACCAAAATCGGTAGATTGTGTTGTTTCCCACGATATGTCGCGAATAGCATATTGAGTTTGTGCAGCAGTTTGAGCAGCTACAACAGTACTACCCTGATAAAACAAGGTGTTTGCAAATGCAATTGTTGACTGATAAGGATAATTACCAATACGTTCGTTACCTAAAGTTCCCCACGAACCACGTAATTTGAGAAATGATATTACCGGAACGTTTTTCATAAACGATTCTTCGGAAACAACCCACGCTCCGGAGAATGAAGGAAACGACCCCCAACGATAATTTTGATCAAATCTGGAAGAACCATCGTAGCGAACATTTGCTTGCATATAATATTTGCTATTAAAATTATACATAATACGTCCAAAATAAGACTGATAAGCATTTTCCCATGCATTGCCCGAGTTACCTCGTGTATCGAGAGGTCCGAGATTTAAGTACGGATAGGATGTTAGTTCATATTTCTCACGACTTGCTCCAAGGTTTTCGTTGAAAGAGTAATAGCTTTCGTAACCCGCAAGGAAGTTTAAATTATGCTTATTGAATGATTTTGAATAATTTGCCAATAACTGTGATGTATATCTATTATAATCGTTTCGATTTTCGTAAAGATTAGTAGTAGCACAACCTTCGAGATAACCTGACAATACGGTAGGATCGTCTGCAGCATAATAAGGAACTTTTGTGTTGAAATTTTTACTCTTATCGTAACCGAGAGTAGGTGAGAAAACAGCCGAAATCTTCATTCCTGTAAATGGCTTGAAATCAACCGATATTTTACCTGATAATAAATTATACCAGCTATTTTTGTATCCACCATATTTCATCATACCCCAAGCATTAGCTCCTGTTTTACCATCGGCTACTCTACCATCGCTCCATTTAGCAGCGTAAACTGCCGGTGCTATGAGCATATTATAAATAGGATCGTGATATGGAGCAGTATAGATACTTCTTTTTAAACTTAAATCTACAACTGCCGAAAAATATTCGTTGATGGTAAAATCATTGTTCAAACGAGCCGTGATACGTTCAAAGCCTTTATTTTCGAACAAACCATCCGTTTTATCATAAGCTATTGAAGCATTTGTCCTTACGATATTAGAACCTGCTGAAATATTTACGGAATGACTTTGACGTGGAGCATTCTTTTCCAATATTAAATCTATCCAATCGGTATTTGGGTATTTATTTGGATTAGCCAAATTGAGAGAATCGTATTTTTCAATCGTAGCCTGTGGATATAGTGGATATTCGTTTGCAGGATTATTATTATCATTCCAACGCAATTCGTTTGCCAACTGCATATAACGTTTAACATCAACATATTCAGGCAATCGTGTTGGTTTTTCTATACCATATTCGGCACTGTATGTTAACGAAACTGCACCCGATTTTGCTCTTTTGGTAGTTACCAGAATAACACCTGATGCAGCGCGCGAACCATAAATTGAAGCAGAAGCAGCATCTTTCAACACCGAGATATTCTCAATATCGTTTGCATTAATATTGTTAATATCGTCAACAGGTACTCCATCCAAAATGATAAGTGGATTACTATCGCCGATTGTTGTAATACCACGCACTCGAATGGTGGAAGTAGCACCGGGGGCATTGTTGGTACGGGTTACCATTAAACCTGGTATTGCCCCTTGCAATGCCTGAGATACCTGATTACTTTTACGACTTGCAATTTTATCGCCACCCAACGTACCTATTGCTCCCGTTAAGTCGCTTTTTTTTACTGAGCCATAACCAATAGCCACTACTTCATTTAACACCAACGAACTAGGGATCATTTGAACTTTAAGTACTGATTTACCTGTTAAATCAACTTCCTGCTCATCATATCCAACATACGAAAAATTAAGAGATTTCGAAGCAGCATTAACTTCTAATTGAAAAGCACCTGTTACATCTGTTATTGTACCTTTGTTTTGGCCTTTTACCACCACATTTGCACCAATAATGGGTGTACCTTCTTCGTCGGTTACCACACCGGTAATTTTTCTGATATCGCCGGCCTCTTTGGTACTTTGTTTTTTCTGGGGAATAAATATGGAAATGTTTTTACCGGAAAGTTCGTAATTGATTTCCGAATTTTTAAATAAAATGGCGAGTACTTCATTAATGTTTTTTCCTGAAGCATCGATACTTACTTTTTGGGACATATTGATATCGCTGCTTCGTACCAGAAATGTGTATCCGCTTTTCGACTCAATTTGGTTCAGCACTTCGCTGAGTGCTTTGTTACTTTCTTTAACTGTAATTTTCTGATTTTGTGCGTTTAAGCTCAACGCTGCGAAGGAAAGTAGGATTATAAAGAATGAAATCCTTTTTGTAAATAAGTTGCGCAGGAGTATAGGCACTTGCTGCACAATTGAATAATTGTACCTGATTTTCATTTGAATTTGTTTTTTATGATTTAAAGTTTGTTACTTAAATTTTCTGTTAAAAATTATGATTCTTTGATTTTTTCTTTTTTATCCTGTTTCTAACTGTCTCATTTTTAATTGATTTTGTTTGTTATACATATTGTTTTAGCACTTTGTGTTATAGTGTATTTACGGTCGACATCCATATATTGGAGTACCTGTTCGATAGGCTGTGTTAAATCCAAGCTGCCCGAAAACAGCTCATCTTTAATAATTTGAGTTTTTATTTGTATAGATACATCATATCTACGTTCCAAATCTTTTGCAATATCTTCAATCGTTGCATCCACAAAGCAAAGCTTGCCGGTAGTCCACAATGCAGAGCGGCTGGCATCGGTTTCCGAAAGTGATATGCTATTTGTATTTGAGTTGTAAACTAATTTTTCGTTTGGCAATAGCTTGATTGATTGGCACTTTGTTTTGTTTTCAATAAGTACATTTACTCTACCCTTAATCAAATTTACTTCGGTTTCATCCTCGTTGGTATACGAACGCACATTAAAAACAGTACCCAGAACCTTAATTTTCATCTTTTTTGTTACAACCAAAAAAGGATTATCGACATCTTTTTTGACTTCAAAATAACCTTCGCCCGTAAGCCGAACAGTACGATGATTATATGCAAACGAATTGTCGTATTTTAATATTGAACCTGAGTTTAACCACACCACAGTGCTATCCGGCAATGTAATTCTGGATTGTGACCCAAAAGGAACTACGGTTTCGCATGTCAGCGAATTGTTTTGAAGTAAAATTGATTTGTAAACAAAATAAGAAGTAAATGAAGTAGAAAGTAGTATTATTAGTATAGCAGCAACTTTGAAATAAAATGGAATTTGTCTTTTTTCAGACTGATTATTCTTGAGAATATTATTCTTTAAATTGATATAGTTAGTTGATTTAGTCGATTCTGTTTGAGGTATTAACGATATGGCCTTTAATTTTACCATCTCGTTATATTCATCAATATATTTTTTATCCGAATTTATTATTTCGATTAAAAGCAATTGATCACTCTCGGAAATTGTTTCCGATAAGTAACTCATCATTAGATGCTTAAATTGTGTTTCTTTATTGTCCATTAGATTTATAAAAAGTGTATATCATACACGCTTTATACTAATACACATCTCATGGCAAAAACATTTAGTGAGTTTATGTTAACATAATAAAAATATATGTGAAAATTATTTTCTGGTACAATTGCGAAACAAATAATTATTTTCTATTTAAAAGTATTTAAAAAGTTTGAGTAAAACCAATATCTCAACATATAATAAATGATTTAAGGAAACCCTTAATTTATCAATTGCATTTTTCAATTGAACTCTTACTGTGCTTACACTAATCTGCATCTCTTCAGCAATTTGTTCGGCCGATTTGCCACTGAACATAAATTGCTCGAATATATAACGGCATCTTTCAGGAAGCTGTTCTACTGCTTTGAGAATTTCACTTTCAATTTCCTGTGTTTCAAGATATTGAAAAGGTGTGGGGTTGGAAAGTATATATTCTTCTTGAAAATCGAGCATTATTTTTGTGTGCTCGCCAAGCGCTCTTTCGTGATTTTTTTGAGTGCGAATGTAATTCAGGCAACCATTTTTAACCGATTGAACAAGGTACGAATGGATTGGAAATGATAATACTGTACGCTTATTCCAGATATTTAAAAAAATATCGTTCACAACTTCATTTGCAGCTTCTTTGCTTATAACATAGCAAATAGCAATCGTATTGAGATAGGTATAATAAGCGTTGTATAACTCCGAAAATGCTTTTTCGTCGCTTTTCGTTATTTTATATATTAATGCTTGATCTATTTTTTTAATATACATAAAAGAAAAGAAATATTGCTTTCCATCAAAACTCTAAAGTCAAAAAACTGTTGGTAATGATTTAACAACTAAACTTAATGGCGTTTGATTTCGAATTATTTTAATCGTATATAACTTTTTATCATTATTTTTTTCTACAAAAGTTTTTAAATCGCTAATAGTCTTAATGCGCACACCATTTATTTCCTGCACCAAATCGCTGGTTTTGAATCCGAGTTTAGCTGCAATTCCATCAGGCTGAACGGTTGAGAGTGCCACGCCTCCGGCATCGAAAGCGATACCAAAAGCCGACATTTCATCTCCTTTGGGCTCTTTGATTTCTACATCCATCCATAGTGTTTTTTTGTTTTGAACAACCGGTGCAGCTTTTTCGTAACTAATACGCAAAGATGGAATTGCAGGCGTTTTAGCAATGGCTTTTAGTGAAGGTTTTTTAACGCCAAATTGGTCCATAGCAAAATTCACAAAACCAATTTTAAGTGCTTCGGAATTATCGGCCACACGAAAATCTCCTTTGGCAGCATCCACAAAACTAGCATCACCATAAGCCGAATTCAGGTCGCAACCATTGCCGTTGAATTTTACTTTATGCGCTTCCGAAGCCACATAATAGTTGTAATCCAGATCTTTGCCCCATTTGCCATTTTCGGGAATGCCACTATTCATAATGGCCGGAAAATAGCGATTGAAAACGATATTATTTTTGAAAATATCGCCGCTGTTTTCGTACCACACATGCGGGTGCAAACTATTGTTCACTATCACATTGTTAGTGGCAATGCGGCGATAACCTTCACGAAGCTTCAGACCGCCATTTAACAGTAAATTATTATATATTAAATAGTTGGTAGAGCCATCATCCAAATCAATATCCCAACCATGATCGCAGCGCCAGCGCGTATTTCTCAAAATATTGGGCGCCAGCATATCCCAAAATGGCATGGTGGTATCTTTAGCTATTTCGTTGCAGGTTTCTTTGATAGATGGCGTCCAATAACGGTCGCGTCCCCACGAATTAAAACTACCGTGGTCGCCGGTTTCGAGTACGGTATTAAACACATCGCAGTACTCCACCACATGACCACCAAAAGTTCCTTCGTTGATATTTATGCCTGCTCGCGGCACATCGTAAATAGAACAATGACTGACTTTTACGCCATAAGCCATGGATATATGCACAGGAGCAGTTTGCTTTTCGTCGCGTCCGGTACGTGTAATGAGGCAATTATCCACTACGCAATCGGCAGGATAATTATCGTTTTTTGGACCCGGAGTGCGGTCAATACTTTTGTAATCCTGCTTTCCATACCTGAAAAGCGGACTGCGTACCGCAGCCGGGTCGCCCACAAACACAACGCCGCTGGCACCACTGTCGTGAATATTGCATCCTTTTATGGTAATACGCTGGTTGTAATTATTTACCAAAATAGTATTTCCACCAACCTGATCGAACTCACAATCGGCAATAATACAATCAGTTGCTCCATCAAAGCTAACCGCTGCTGTACGGCTTACTGTCCAATCGGAACGTAGTAATTGTTCCTTATTTTCCATAAAAGTGCGGGCAGCATGGCGGAATACAAAACCCTGTAACTGAATATTTTGAACTGGTTGCGCTTTTGTACCTTTAAAATCAATCAAGGTTTTCAGTCTGACTATTTCTATTTTTGCCTTTTTTAAATCAATATTTTCGCCCGGTAAATAATAAAGCTTTTGTTCGGAAGCATTGTAAAACCATTCGCCGGGAGCATCCAACTCCTCAAACACATTCTCGACCATACGGTACAGATGATGCATAGACGAAGGACGATTATTTTGCCAACCACCTTCCATGTCCAACTTTCCATCCGCTTTTTTGCCTTTAACAATCCAGTGCATATCGCCCCACAGCATATTATGCATGGCATGAATATATGCTCCTGTAGGATTGTTCCAACCAGCAATTCGTTTCGTATTTAAAGGGTCGGTAACCGAATCAGGTTTGGTATTATGACTCAACTCCCAGGTGTCGAACACATTTTTACCTGTAACAGCATTTGGGTAACGAGCCATGCGCTGACGTTCGCCATTTACATAAAGTTGGTCGATAGTTGGATTTCCTTTTACATTGGCCACAAAAATGCCATTTTTAAAAGGTTTCCATTTTAGTTTCAGACAATTACCACCACTCAGAACGGCTGTACCTTCGGTTTCGGCTCGATAGCTTATATTATTATCGGCTGGTGTCAACACTATTGTTTGAGGCAAATAATATATTCCCTTTTGGAAAATAACTTCTGTTTTTTCAGTTTTAGAATACATTTGAGCCAATTCCTGCGCTTTGCCAAATG
This sequence comes from Porphyromonas cangingivalis, assembly GCA_945902955.1. Taxonomy (GTDB): domain Bacteria; phylum Bacteroidota; class Bacteroidia; order Bacteroidales; family Paludibacteraceae; genus Paludibacter. The sequence goes on along the minus strand of CAMDNO010000021.1, from coordinate 31,454 downwards.
TAGCAAGCGGTTTTTCCGTTGTTCCGGGGTTTTTATCATTGCCTTTAGGCGATACATAAAGCGTTTTAGCACCAGCCTGTACTGATAGCAGTAAAAAAAAGAGTACGATTAGTTTTGTAAATTGTGTTTTTTGTAGCATTAGATGATGTTTTTATTTTTAAGTTTTTGTTCTTAGTTCTAATCAAATACTTATTTAAAGCTAAAAAGATATTTAATTAAAACAATAAACATAAGCGAAAGGGTAACACCAAACGCATATTGACCAATCATATAATCGGGACGATAGATTATTAATGCTGTAGATATAACAGTTAAACAAGTAAGAAGTATGGCTATTGCTAAACGTTGACCGAAATGACGCACCACTTTTCCGAATGATTCCTGCTCGTTAATATTCATTTCAATATGTAGCTTGCCCTGCTTCATATTATGTAACACCTCGTTAATCTGGTCGGGCAAATCGCCTATAAGCTGAACATACTGCGTTATCGTATCATACACATTGCTAATTATTTTTCGCGGATCGAATTGTTTCATTAATAATCGCTTTGCATAAGGCAGAATCACAGGGCCTAAGTTGAGGTCGGGATTCAGATCGCCGGCAAACTTTTGAATTGTTGCAAGGGTTTTTGCAAGCATGTAAATACTCGAAGGTATTTGCAATTTATATTTTATCATCAGGTTGATACACTCCTGAATAATTTTCGAGAAATCTAATTTATCAAAAGGTAGATACGAATAATTTTTAAGCATTTGGTCGAGTTCAAACTCCAGATTATCAAAATCTTTAAAGAACTTGATTTCGGCTAAAGTAACAAGTGCTTTAGCAATCGATTTAGGGTCGTTTCGATAGGCGCTGAGTGCAAACGCTGCCAAAAAATTCAGATGGGTCGGTTTAAGAGTAGCCACCATGCCAAAGTCGATAAACGAAATAACATTGTTTTTCAGAATAAAGATATTACCCGGATGAGGGTCGGCATGGAAAAACCCATGTTCGAGTACCATTTTCAGGATAATATCTGCACCATTTTGTGCTATGATATGTGGGTCAAGACTACTCTTGCGTAATTTGTCGGGCGAATCGGGCGTAATACCTTCGATAAACTCCATTACCAAAATACGTTTTGTGGTATATTCGGTATAAACAACCGGAATATGAATTCGCTCATCCCCCTTAAACATTTCGTTGAATCGGAGCATGTTCGACGCCTCATTGTAGTAGTCGAGCTCTTTCAGAATGGACTGTCCGAACTCATCAACCAATCCATCAACATTGAGCACAGCCAAATCGGGATAGCTTTTGATAGCACGCTTAGCAAGATAACGCATCAGATATAAGTCTAACTTAATCCTGTTTTCGATATTCGGACGTTGAATTTTGACAACTACCCGCTCACCGGTTTTGAGACGCGCCCTGTAAACCTGCCCTATTGAAGCCGAAGCAAGACATTTATAATCAAATTCGCTGAAAATTTCATTAATTTCCAGACCCAGTTCTTTGCGTATCATACTAATAGCCACATCGTTGTCGAATGGCTGCGCGCCCGACTGCAACTTTTTCAATTCGTTGCGAAAACGCTCCGTTATCACATCGGGTCGATCGGCCAGAATTTGACCAAATTTAATGTAGGTTGGCCCCAACTCTTCGATAGTTATTCGAATCCTTTCGGGTGTAGAATATACCTGACGCTGCGTTTCGGTAAGGCGACGATGCAATAATTTACGCAGAAGATGGCTCGAGTTTACCCAACTACGCATGCCATGCTTAATAAGGACTTTAATTATTTGTAATGCTCTTCTGAATTGCAAATAGCCAATATAAATCTTTCTGATTCCAAACATGCGTGTTTATTTTTTTGAAAGTAAATCAATTTTATCGGATAACGCATTCAGCATGACCTTCAAATCTTTAATTTCTGCCTTTAGTTCCTCGTTCTCAGTTTTGTGAGCATTTTCAAACATATTTTCCATAAGCAAATATGCTTTCAACTCCTCCAACTGACTGAACAGCAGCTTATTCAAATCGGATATGGCTTCGGGATGCTGAAACTTGTCGGTGAGCGCCTTTGTAAGTATCTCTTCAAATTCCTCACGGCGCATTATTCCGTAAGCAAGCCCCATTCGTAAGAGCATATTGGTTATGGTCTTCATTTTATGTTACTTAAAAATTAAATTTGTTTTTTCAGGAACGTAATGAGTTTTTTCATATTTTCGTCGGTATCAAACTGCATTCCACCATGTCCTGCTCCCTCTATCACATCTAATTTAACTTTGTCGGCACCCAAAACAGGCAACAAGGCTTTGAAAAAATTATGATGTTGCATTACCGGTATATTTCTATCATTTGTACCATATTGTATGAAAATAGCGGCATCGTCGGTGGATATGTATTTCATAGCATTAGCTTTTGCACATTTATCAGCATTTTGCTGTATTGCACCTCCAATAAGCAACGATTCCGGCGAGCTCGCATCGTTAGTTCGAATGCTCATACCTTGTTTTTGAGCCTGCTCGTCCATAGTTAGGAAATCAATTGGACCATACCAATCAATAGCAGCTTTTACACGCGATGAGAAAGATGCATTGCCCAACTCTGCCCCTTCGAGCTCCATTACATCGCCCGTAGTTGCCGCCAGCGCCGAAAGACATCCGCCAGCCGAACCACCCCACGAAAACACCTGTTCAGCATTGATTTTATATTTGTCGGCATTGGCTTTTACAAAACGAATTGCTGCTTTTACATCCTGAATTTGAGCCGGATACACAGCTTCGCTACTTAAACGATAATTAATACTTGCCACAATAAAACCCGCATCAACAATTTTTTTAATTGCAGGTTGATCCATAAATCCCGCTTTGTCGCCAAATTTGAATGCACCTCCATGGATATAAACTACCACCGGACAGCTTTTTTTTATTTTTTTCGGTTGATAAATATCCATTTTTTGAGCAGCCGACACCGATGAGTATGCCACATCTTTGTATGTTGGTTCTATAGAAACCATTTTCATGTTTGCACCACCAGGGCCACCAGGACCTCTACCCTGTCCGCCAGGCCCGCCACCTTCGGGGCGTTCACCAAAACCACCTTGCATTCCACCACCTCGCATACCACCACGAGGTGGCTGTGCATTTACCGACACAAAAAATACGATTGCAGCAATCAGCACAAAAAATTTTCTAAACATAGTTTTTAACTTTTACAATATTATATAAAGCTGCAAAAGTAGTAATTTAAGCCAATAAATTCAGTAACTTTCAGTCTCAACTGTCAAAATTTCGTATTGAGCTGTAAATACGACTGCTTGTTAATGAAGATTACAAAACTATGTTTATATACAACTCTCTCAATTAAGTCATTTGTTCTAAATCGAATTTATAGCATACAGTGGCAAATTTATCATCCACTCTTCCTGCTGATAGTCGGTAAGCGATGTGCGAATTGCTTTAGCTGGTTTGTACTTTTCGCAGAAAAATTATATATTTTTTATTTTAATATATCTATCACAATATCAACACCATAAGTATTTGCAAATACATTTTTCTCGACCTAAACGCGCTTCCAAATTACACTTTACTCGACTATCATGCAAAGATAATTACATTTTTCTTGATATAAATATCTTTTCTCATTTCAGCACAAACCCAACTTTCCCTTCAAACGGATTATTTTTCATCACAAATTTTCCATCGCTTTTGGTTACGAAAATCAGGTTGCTTCGATTATCATTTGGTAAATATATCCAGCCCGCGGCAACATTGGCTGTAGAATATACTTTCAGCTCAATTTTCGACCAGTCCATTTTGTCAGTTGATTGTGCCAAAATTATTCAATAGTATTAGGTAAATTGCACTTTGATTTTTTTTTTACGATTTTATATTTTTTATTCTTTCGCTTAATTGGGTTATTCTTGCTATTAATTCGTTAAATGTAAGCGATTTGCCATAAATCATTGTGTTCTGCATTTTTTCATAATCCTTTCGCCAATCTTCAATAATTTGTGGTGGCGGAATAAGACAAATGTTTTCACGTATATCTTTCGAATAATCAACACCATTAACTCGGGTAAAAACTTCGCGGTGGTGATGAATGATGCTCCAAAGTTGGTTGTTGGAAATTGCCTCAATTGCAAAATCCATGTCCTGCATTTTCTCTAAATCGTATAAATGTCGACTTTTACGGTCGGCGAGCATGTTTTCGCCCGCTGTAAATAATTCGTGTAACAGAAATGCCTTTTCCACAAACGTTTTTTCAGGTACAGCTGTAATAATTAGCGAATTGACTAGCGTAGTCTCAATGGGTAAAACCTCCGAAATCATGCTTTTTATCGTCCTAGTTTCTGTTGGCTCAATGAGCGAACGTGCCCCAATTTCCAATACAATTTACGCCTTAATATAAGGAAGTGGGTCGAACAAAGATTGATACCGTACAAATATTTTTCTGGGTTCTGGGTAGGTTCGGTCACCGTCTCCATCTGGTTCTGGTTCAATTTCGCACAAGTTTTGTAATCCATACTTATTTACAGCATCTTGCAATGCTTGACAAAAAGTCTCTTTTACGAAAAGTGATGATTGTTTGCGCAGCTTTTTGATTTGCTTTATAGTCAAATCGCCTTCCGAATCAAACAAATTTCTATCTAAAGCCAAATCTATATCTTCAGAGAAACGCTCAATTACATTCCAAACTTTGCTCAACGAAGTACCACCTTTGAAAACTAATTTGTCGGCAAAAGGCAACGAAAATATCAATTGTAAAAAAGTGCTAACCCATAAATCTTTCTCAATAATCTGCGGGTGAAGATTATTCTTTTTTACGCTTGTTTGTTCAATTACAAGTTTTTGCTGTTTGTTTGTAAGGCTGAAAAAATTATTCATACATTTTGACAATTATATTTTTGATCCATTCAGGCATTACTTTTATATCTTGCATAATTGCTTCTTTTGGGACTTTTTGTAGCACTTTTTTTAATTTATCCAAATGTTCTTGAGTAACTCTTTCTTTCGAAATTTCTTTTAACGCAAAAGCTACTAGCATTGCCATATCGCTTTTGAAGGCAAGATTTTTAGGTGCAGTATGTTTAAATAAAATCCCTTGCCCTTCCCCTATTTTTATTCTGCGTGGCGAACCGTCTGTAAAATATACTGCGTTAGCAGGCACTTGTGTTGAAAGTCCTAATTGATTAAGCGCGTAAAGTCCCGTAGGTGCTATCCGTGCTTTATCTTTTTTGGCAATGCTTTTGGCAATTGTATCTATTGATGGATATAATACGCCCAATCCTAATTCTTTATCAATTTTTGGGTATAGATATATACCTTCGGCAAGCCGCAAAATAACTCCATTTTTGCACAAACGCGACAAAGCATGTCGAACGGAATAATTTGTTCCAAATTCCGAGAAATTATTTGCGAAAATTATTTCTCCTCTACCTTTTCTTTTTATTGCGCTTTCTATCTTATTATGAGTGGATTCAGTCATTTTAAATTGTATTTTTTATTTGCTATTTTTGGCACAGTTTTACGATAAAACTGTGCCAAAATGTTATGCAAAAATACTATTATTTATTGATACAACAATAGCTGTATATCAAACAACTAAAACACCATTTCTTCTACTTCACCACAAACCCAACTTTCCCCTCCAGCGGATTATTTTTCAACACAAATTTTCCACCGTTTTTAGTGAGTGTAATTTCTCTGCTGATGTTTTCGGTTCGTAAACACACAAAACCAGTAGCAGTATTTCCCGACGAATATACTCTTAAATCTATGTAATTCTCTTTAATTAAGCCATTTGTCCTAAATCGAATTTATAGTTCGGCTAATGTAATTAGCCGAACTGCAAGACAATTAATAATTAATTGTGTTATCTACTTCTTAATCAGTTTTCTTTCCATCACAATTCCATTCGATGTAAGCTTCACTATGTACAAACCTTGAACTAACGTTCCGGCTGAAATTAATTCATTATCAGTTACTTGTTTGCTCATAACCACTTGCCCATTCAAATTGATTATTTGAAGGTTTGCGTTTTCAGCTATGCCTGTGATATGGAATGCATCAGTTACCGGATTAGGATATATTTTTATTTCTTCAGCATTTAACTGCGGTATGTCAGTTGTAAATTCTACTATATTCGTAAAATTTTTCCACTGTACAGCTGCTTGATATGCCGGTTTTGATCCTGTTGGGACATATAGTGTACAAGTAGTTTTGTTTACATTAGTGAAAACAGGGTTTGATGCTGTTAAATCTACCGGATTTGCTGCTGAAGCATAGATGGAAGTCAACCCTCTACAATTGTAAAAAGCATAACTGCCAATAGACGTAACCGAAGAAGGTATAGTAATGGTTGTTAAACCACTACAACCCGTAAAAGCAGAAATTCCAATAGAAGTTACAGATGTTGGTATGTTGACGCTAGTTAACCCTGTAAAATAGGCAAAAGCATAATTGCCTATAGATGTCAATGAAGATGGAATAGTAACGCTGGTTAACCCACTACAAAACTCAAAAGCATAACTACCAATAGAAGTTACCGTTGAGGGGATACTATAACTACTGCTTGTTCTTCCATTCGGATACTGAAGGAGTGTGACTTGATCTTTATCAAACAATACTCCGTCTAAACTTGAATAATTCAAATTTTCACTTTCTACGGTTATATCAGTTAGTTTACCGCATGAGGCAAAAGCAAAACTGCCTATAGATGTTACCGAATACGGAATGGTAACGCCGGTTAACCTACTACAAGATTCAAAAGCAAAATTACCAATAGATGTCACCGATGACGGAATAGTAACGCTTGTCAACCCACTACAATAGTAAAAAGCATAACTACCAATAGAAGCCACCGAAGAGGAAATTGTAACGCTTGTCAATCCTCTACAATAGCCAAAAGCAAAACTACCAATAGATTTTGCAGACAAAGGCATAATCATGCTAACTAAACTTGATTTATTACTGAATGCATAAACCGGTATTTCATTTTCGGGATAAGCAGTACTACTTGTACTGTACGTTCCTGCTGTGCCTGTATAAGCTACAATATCAACTCCACTTAAATCGACACTTGACAAAAGCGGCATATTATCGCGCATGGTCTTAAAATCGCGGGCATCAATACTTCCTGTCAAGATAAGTCCTTTTAATGTATTGATTTCTAAGCTTGTAAGTGCGGTTGATAAGCCACCGGCAGTAACAGCAATGGTTTTAGGCCCTTCGTCTTGTTTTACGGTAATGGTCTGCCACGGTAAACCCGATGCCGAAACGGTTACAGTTGCTGTTCGAGCAGTATTTGTTTGATTGGCTTGTGCGGTTAATGTAAGTGTATTGTTTCCTGTGCCTGAACCCGGACTTACCGTTAGCCAAGATTGGTCGGAACTGGCCTTCCATGCCACGTTTGCAGTTATGCCTACTTTTGAACTTGCAGCACCACCAACCAAATTTATATTGTTTGCACTCAACAAAAATCCAGTGGTTGATTCCACAATATTTACAAAGCTATTCCAATAATCGGCAGCCGCATAAAGTGATTTAGCGCTATAAGGAACGTTCAAAGTGCAAGTAGTTTTATTTACTACGCTAAAAGTTGTTGAATTTATTGTCAATGGTTTACTATTCATGTTTATGCTTGTCAACCCACTACAATAGCAAAAAGCATTATCTGCAATCGATGTCACTGAAGATGGAATAGTAACGCTGGTTAACCCAAAACAATAGCCAAAAGAATAAAAACCAATAGATCTTACCGTTGAGGGAATAGTTATGCTGGTTAAGTTGTTACAATTATAAATAGCAAAATCCCCAATTGATGTCACCGTTGATGGTATAGTATAACTGCTCCCAGTTTTGTCATTTGGATACTGAATGATGGTGGTTTGATCTTTATTGAACAATACGCCGCCTAAACTTGAATAATTCAAATTCCCACTTTCTACAGTTATATCCGTTAGTTTAACGCAATAGCAAAAAGAACAATCTGCAATAGATGTCACCGAAGACGGAATAGTAATGCTTGTTAATCCACTACAATAATAAAAAGCACCATTATCAATAGATGTCACCGTTGATGGTATAGTATAACTGCTATCAGTATTGCCAATTGGATACTGAATGAGTGTGGTTTGATCTTTATTAAACAACACTCCGGCTAAACTTAAATAATTCAAATTTCCACTTTCTACAGTTATAGCTGTTAGTTTATCGGTGTAATAAAAAGCATAACTGTCAATAGATGTTACCGAAGTGGGAATCGTAACGCTTGTCAACTCTCTACAAATGCCAAAAGCATAACTACCAATAGAAGCCACCGAAGACGGAATAATAACGCTTGTCAACCCTCTACAAAGGTAAAAAGCATAACTGCCAATTGATTTTGTTGATAAAGGCATAGCCATTGTAACTAAACTTGATTTATAACCGAATGCATAAACCGGTATTTCATTTTCGGGATAAGCAGTACTACTTGTACCAAACGTTCCTTCTGTGCCTGTATAAGCTACAATATTAACTCCGCTCAAATCGACACTTGCCAACACGGGCATATTGTCGCGCATGGTCTTAAAATCGCGGGCATCAATGCTTCCAGTTAGCGTGAGGTTGGTAACAGAGTCAGCATACGCACTTGCCAAGGTGGCTAATGTACCCGGTGAACTTACATCCTGAGTTTTGATAACTTGTGCCGAAACATTTAATGTAGTCAGCACCACAAAAAATAAAGATAAAAGTTCTTTCATTGTGATAATTGTTTTGGTAAACATAGTTACATTGATATGTTTTGTATGTGTTTTGTGCCCATATAGTAAAAAATGCAAAAGTTTAATGCAAAATTCCTTTTTTTACTATTTCACTACAAACCCAACTTTTCCTTCATACGGATTATTTTTCATCACAAATTTTCCTCCGCTTTTGGTTACGAAAATCAGGTTGCTTCGATTATCATTTGGTAAATATATCCAGCCCGCAGCAACATTGGCTGTAGAATAAACTTTCAATTCTATTTTCGACCAGTCCATTTTGTCGGTGGATTGTGCAAGGGCGATATGTGGAATCACAGCACCATCGCGCACCAAGATAATTGCCGGAATTTCTCCCGCTTCTATCACGTTCCAACCTGCATTGTAGGTTTTTCCGCTTTGATAATCAATCCATTTTCCTTTACCGGGTAAATACACATTGCGCGAAGTGCCTTTTTCGAACATAGGTGCTACCAGCATATCTTGTCCAAAAAGGTATTCGTCGTCAATCAGCCACGCTCCGGCATCATCAGGATATTCAATGCAAAGCGCGCGCACCATGGGCAAGCCTGCTTCGGTGCATTTTTTGGCTTGTGCGTACACATAAGGCATAAGTTTGTATTTCATTTCGGCACTTTCGCGGAATGCTTTTACAAACGATGGATTATACAACCAAGGTTCTTTAGGAGGTGCTCCGTGTGCTCTCGAATGTGATGTTAGGAAACCAAAAGGCAACCAGCGACGGTACAATTCTTCGGGTGCGCTTTGCACAAATCCACCAATATCGTGACTCCAGAACGAGAATCCGCTGAGTCCGAACGACAAACCACCACGCAAAGTACTTGCCATGCCATTATCGGTATTGGCTGCGTCGCCACCCCAATGCAGCGGATAGCGTTGCGAACCTGCCCACGCACTGCGCGCCCAGATTATGTTTTCGTTATTTGTTTGTTTGGTAACCTCGGCCACGGTTTTGTTGTAGCGAAGTGGGTACAGGTTGTGTTCGTACAATCCGCCTTTACCCGAAGCATAAAACCCGTTGAGAGGAGCCGCTTCGCCAAAGTCAACCTTGATAGCACCAACGCCCATTTTGAGCAAGCCAGCTAATTTATCCTGATACCATTTTACTGTTTCCGGATTCGAGAAATCGAGCACGGCATCTTCGTAAGGCATGCCGCCATTGGCATTTTTTACATGCAATCCTTTTTCAATAATTTCTTTGAAATACTTGTTTTTAGGCGTGAAATAAGTCAACTGCCACAACGAAATATGGAAACCCTTACTTTTCAGGTCGTTAATCATTTTTTGCGGATTGTCGAAACGGCTTGGAGCAAATTTATAATCGCACTGCCAGTCGGTTTCGAACCAGCCTGTGTCGAAGTGAATTACGTCCGATGGGATTTTGTTTTCACGCAATTTGGCAGCCACATCGTAGCCTTCTTTTTCGGAGAAATAAGTGATACGACTCATCCAGGTACCAAACGACCAAAGCGGTGGCATGGGCGATTTACCGGTAAGTTCGGTATATTCGTTCAAAATATTTTTTGGAGTACCCAAAAACAGAAACATATCCAGCGTTTCGTCGGCCATAAAGAGTTTGGTTGCTCCCACATAAGTAGCACCAAAATCGCAGGTTACCGGTGCCGAAGTATGCATAAACATGCCGTAACCACGACTACTCATATAAAACGGCACTGGTTTGTATTGCTGGTCGGTTTCAGGGCCTTGCGGGTCGGTTACGAACAGGTTGAGTTTTTGTCCTGCTTTGTTCAGGCCAGTAAACGATTCCCCGCAACCCATAATTTTTTCGTTGGGCGAAAGCAGAAATACAGGATTGATACTGCGCGAATTATCTGTTCCACGTTTGATAAAATTAAACTGCAGAATTTTTACCTGCGTGGTATCGTTGTCGATTAAGCGACGGGTGCAAGTGAGAACTTTGCCCGCATTATCTTGCAAAACAATACGGTATGGATTTTCTTCGATAATAAGTTTTCCATGAGCACTTTTGTATTGGTGTGCACCTTTAATTTTAGTGTACACCCACGATTTGTTCGTAGCGGGTGTTTTTGCTAACATCAGCGACTCGGCCTGCTTCAACTCCACTGGCGAAGTGAGCATCCGCACCCGCACGGTAGAGGATGATATAAAATCGATGGTAAATTTCAGTTTTGGATTGGCATCGTATTCCGTTTCAGGAAAATCGAGCATTTTCAAATCCTGCGCCAAAATGGTATTGGTATTGAAGGCCTGTCGGGTGTAAAGCGACTTCCGTTTCCATTCAATAGTACCAGTTCCTGTTTGTGGGTCGAAAGTTGCCAGTTTATCGGCAAAGAAAAAGATGTTCGTAAAGTCGTTGAAATCTGTGCTCATGTCTTTGGCCATATTCATCAGGTAGGTAGAACCTCCGTTGGTTTGGGTTTGAGCATTTGAGCTAACAAGAAATGAGAAAATCAAAATAAAAATTGGAATGATTTTTTTGTAGTTCATAACGGTTGAATTAAAGTTTCCAAACGAAATGCCAAGCAACAAATAAATACAATTTAGTTGCATTTGACAATATCTTTTGCAAAATTACTTAATTATACTACAACCTTTTGGTATAAATATATTCCTATTGAGGTATGAAATGATAACAAAGCAGGTATATTTAGATTTTTGGTTAAATAAAAATCAACTATTTGAGCATTATTTGTTAAAACAATTCGTACTTCGACTCATCAAACACTCCCTTTTTAATATCATCAATTATTCTCAAATTAAGCTTTGCAAAATGCTCATTTCAAATTCATATAACTGCTTATGCACTTTGGTCAAGTAATAAACATATTCGTTTAAAACCTTTGTTCCCCGACTCTACTAAGGTGAAAATCAATTAAACCACAATAGGTACAATAGAAAGAAAATTAACATGCAAAAATATAATATAGAGCACAATAGGTAAATACCTATCGGTATTTAAATTTAACAAAATTGTATCAGCCCAATCAACAAATCAGTATTCTAATGTGTCTATTGTGGTTTAAATATTATAGCTTGACCGAAAGGGATAAGCAGTTTCATATAATTTAGAAATTTGTTATTAAACTATCATTGTAGAACACCGCCTCTACATTCCGAAGTGTAAGTTTCATTTCTGTTTTTGCTGATTCTGGATGACGAATAGGAACTGTATTTGCTTGAATATAAAGCGTGTCTGCATTGAAAGTAATTGATTTAAACAATTCATCGCGCTGTTCATTATCTTCAAAAGCCAAGCTTACAAATGAACGTTCAGATTTATCTTGTTTGACGATTGAAATTTTATTTGTGGCCTGCTTTTGGGGGTCGATAATACAAACTACTTTCACTTTATTTCGTTGCGAATCAAACACATACTGCGGAGGAAACGAATGAATATTTTTAACGAAACTTGTTTTGTGATAAATCAAATTTGAGATATAAAATAATAATACAACACCGAATAACCCCAAAGCTAATTGATTTGATTTTTTCATGAATTCTATTTTAGATTTACGTATTGATTAAATGCTTTTTCAATATCAGCTGGCGTTAAACCCAATAGATGCATATTTTTGATAAGTACAGGTAATTCGGCAGTCATAAATTCGGCACGACGAATATTGAGAACCAGCTCAAAAGCTTGCTCCGAAAGGAAATAGCCAACTCCGCGCTTGTTGTAAATCACTTCGGCCGATTGCAGGCGGTCGTAGGTTCGCATTACTGTATTCGGATTAACCTCCAATTCGATGGCAAGGTCACGCACCGACGGAATACGCTCGCCGGGTGTCCAGTGGCGTGCCAAAATGCGTTCGAAAACCCATTCCGAAATTTGCATAAATATGGGCTGTGTATCGTTAAACTTCATACTCTTATTTCCTTTCGTTTAAACAGCTTGTAATTGACATAAAAAAGCCCGGATATTAATGTGAAAAAGATAACAAACAGCGTCCACGAAAGTTGTGAGAAGCTCGCAGGACTATCGATAGAATAATGTTTTGCCATTTCAATAAAATTCAACAAAAACTTAGCATTGAACACCTGAAATGCTACAAAACCGAAAATACTGTATGCCATATAAAAGGCTCCAAACACTTTGAGCACTGCGTAATCTTTGAAAAAAATTAGACCCCAAACAAAGAAATGGAAAATAAGGTAGTAAAACAACAAACTAAAAAATTTGAGCATTAAACTTATAGTATAAATTCCTGCCTGATGCCCAATTATCTCAATATCTGAAAACAGAAACTGCAGAAAAGCAACTGATTTTGCTGATAAAATGAATACAAAAATGCCATTTAAAAAATGAAATACAAAATAATAAAACACAAAAGGTACGACAAAACCTGTGAGCAAAAGACAAGTAAATTTTTCGGCTGCCGATGCCGGAAGCAAATGCAAAAGACGCGATTTGGTACTACCCGAACCTTTGGCAAAAGCTAAATGAAGGTGATAAACAAGCATTCCCAAAAATGCCCATTTGCCAAAAATGCTTGTTAATGCTATTCCAAGACCATCGTGATGAATATCCGAATTAATTGTTGTAATGTTGAACAGCGAAAATACAAATATAATTATGACAGCAGGCAAAATGAGACTACCCCTTTTTTCCACCCAAAAGCGGAAAAGCAATGCCTGTAAGCGTTTTATGCTAAATTTTTCTTCCATAACAATTTTATTTAAATCAAATTACAACCCTTTTTCCATTTCCCTAAATTTCATAAACGCCAAATAAAACAATCCAACCAAAAAGCAGCCAAATATCACTAAACCATAAGGCAAAAAATCAGCATACAATCCGCCATCAATCAGCAATTTATCATTATTAGTAAAAAACATTTTCCCAAAAGGGTCTGCTTTAACCAAATCGCCAATATACTTCAACACAACCAAATCGTTAACTATACTAAGCAACAACACGCCCCCAAGTAACACAAACATACTTCTCATTATTGTACTGCTTTTTTGCAAAAGACGAATAGTAATAATTACGAAGAACACAAAACTTGTAGAAAAAAAAGCCTTGAGCGAATTAAAATCAGCTACTTTAGCTACTTCCTCAGTTCGTCGAAGTCCGTCGAGCTGAACCAGTTGTAGTATTCCTTTTATAAAATAAAGCTCCGAAAGAAACATCAAATAGGGAATAAAAACACCCGCAAGGAGTAAAAACAAGAACTTTTCGAAACCCGAAGCAGGCAAGAGCAAAAAGTAACCCAATCGTTCCTTTTTATCCACGCTCCGAAAAGCAACAACAAGAAACAAAATCATAAAAACCGATAAAGCTCCAGTAAAAAACCCACCAGCTATTTGAATACGACCATTCCCTGTTTCGTAAAAATAAACAATAGGAACCGACAATGCAATTAAAAGCAGCAGCACTGTTTTCTGCTCTGCCCAATAACGTAAGAATAATGCGCTGAAACGCTTTATATTAAATGATTCATCCATAATTTTCCTTTTTACAATTTATCCACCTTTTCTTTAATATGATTCAATACCAGTTTTTTCATTTTTGGGAACGTAAATAACACTAATGCAGCAGATAACAGGATATAAAACGAACCAAGATAAAATTGATAATTTGTCAAACTACCGAAACAATCATGTATGTATTTATTTGCAAACATAAACGGAATCATTAATAAAAAATAGATGATAAAATACACTATAAAACTATTCCAGCGAAGCACAAATCGCAAACAAAATAAAATAACAAACAACAAAATAGAAGTGTAAAATAGCTCAATCCTAAATACTGCTTTTGTAGAATAATCAGGAAAACTCATTGATACTAAATGAATCCCGAGTGAAATTATTAAAACCATTATGGCTGGAAATAGAATAGCTTTTATGAAAAGAGCCAAATACTTTTCCATATCTGTTGCTGGCAATAAAATAAATCCCGCTAAATCGCTTTGGCTCGACATAAATTTAAATTGCACTAGATGCATTAAACCAAAAAATACGAGAACATAAGTAGAATTGGAGGATTCAAAATGAGAAAACGAATAAAAAACAGACAAAACCACAACAACCAGAGGAATTGCTATCAATTGTCGTTTCCAACTCACAGGTTCAATAAGAGCATAAAACCGTTTTATATCAAATGATTCGTTCATAAATAACTATTTTAAAACAGTGGTTTTAGTCTGAAACGTAGCTTCACATTTTACAAATTGCAAGTAGGCAGCTCCAATAAATCCTACCGTAAGAAGTGCGTAAAGCATCAATCGAATGGAAGTATATTGTGCAAAATGTTCGATAAAATAATTGTCGATAAAAATGCTGGCGGTCAAAATAATTATAGTAAATACAATAACTAAGGCTATGGCATTTAACTTTTTCATTAAAAGAAATTGAATGAAAAACAGTAGTGATGTGGTGAAAACCATCAATAAACAAAAGCCAAAATCGAAAGCAAACCACTGGTGCGCAACTGAAAACAGCAAGCGCGATGATAGCTCAAATAAGGCAGAAACCAAGAATGCGAATCCAATGCCACTAACAAAAACTGAAGTGAAGGCATACAGAAACTTCTCGAAAACGGTAGCCGGCAAAAGTAAAAAATGAGATAAACCAAGCTTGCTGATTGTTGCAAAAAAAGTAAAGTTGAACATCAACAGAGATGTAAAGAGGTAGATATTCATTGTCTCTATTGGATCCATAGTGGATTTTGATTTGAGCCATCCTTGATGAATTACAATAAAAATCAGAATTGCTATTCGCAACAGAATATTTTTTCTGTTGGCTGACCGAAAAAATAATGATACAAAACGCTTGAGACTAAATGATTCGTTCATAATTTTTTAAATAGACAAAAAAATTATTTCTGAGGCATAAAAAATTCCACTTTGCCGCAGGTGGCACAAGTATACAAATCGAACGATTGGCGATTTTCGAACAGCTCGAACAGATTTCCCAACACACCAAGCTGTGTTCCCTCGTGAAATTTAAAATTCCCCGCAAGTTCCATCGCCGTATTGCACCTCAAACATTTTATCGTTTTGCCTTTCGGCTCATAATCTTCTATTTCTACCACTTGTTTGTCAGGGAAACTGTACATACAGTTCCAGCACAAATCAAACGAATCTTCTACTTCTACAGCGCAATTAGGACAAGTTTTCATATTTTTCTATTTAAAAATCCGTTCAATCTCCATTTTGTTGCTAATTACCGCATTGAATAACAACTCCATATCTACTTTGCTAAATTCGCCCGAGGTGTTTTCCACCACGCCCCATCGACCTTTAAGGCTCGATTCTTCGTACAGCGATTTTTCATCATCTTCCAACGCTCTGAAAGTCAGTTTTTCGGTAATTTCGTCCAGCGTACCTTGTAGCAACACACGGCTATTGTCCATCACCACCACGGCGTCAATCAGATTGTCGAGGTCGCGCACTTGATGCGTAGAAATTACAATACAACGCTCTTCGGTAGCCACCGATGCCATCAGTTTTCGGAACGTGCTTTTGGATGGAATATCCAAGCCGTTGGTAGGTTCGTCCATGAGCAAAAGTTTAGTTTTACATGCCAGCGCAAACGAGATATAGATTTTTTTCTTTTGTCCGTGCGAGAGTTTGGCTAAATTTTCGTTGCCTTCCACCTCAAAATCGCGTAAACATTGCTGCAAAAGCTCGTCGCTAAAATTGGGGTAAAAAACTTTGTTCACTCGCACATAATCGTTTAATTTCATGGCAGGCAATACAATTTCGTCGGGCACATAAAAGAGTTGCGACAAAAAACCCACTTTTCGCTCCTGCGGACTGTAACCCATCACGGCACATTCACCCGATTTTGGGAAAAGCAAACCACTTATCAGGTTGAGCATGGTAGTTTTACCAACACCGTTTTTGCCCAGCAAACCGTAAATACTTCCTGCCTGCATCGACAGGTTGATACCTTTAAACAAGGTCAGCTTACGTGAGTAAGCAAAATCCAGATTTTTTAATTCAATCATATAATAATAGCTTTAGTGTGTTAGTATATTAATACACCACAAAAGTACTATTATTTTTTATATTGCCAAATATTATTCAAAATATTTTTCAAATAAAGTGAATAAAAATTATAAACCCCGCTTTACAAATGTGTAAAGCGGGGTCTATAAAACAGAGAAAATAAACAACAATCTAAATGCAAAATTATTATTCTAAAATTTCCAACCGTTTTGCTCTTTCTTTTATTAGTTCAACAAATTCAGTTTTCATTAATTCCGGCAAAAAACTCCGATTGATAAATTCGATCCAACCAGGAATAGCCTTTTGAAATTTAGAAAAAAGTCGTTCGATACTTTTTGTATCAAGGCTATTTTTAGAGAATGCAATTTCGAAATCTACACGTTTCAATTTTCGCCTTTTCCCATTTAATGTCAATGCCAATTCTTCATTGTCAGCAGGATTGACTAACGCTGTAGCTACCAAATCATAAGCCGGCATCAATGAATATCCTTGTGTTGAAGTTTTTAGTAATGAGAAATTTTTTAAATGCATATCAGCATTGCCAGTTAAAAACGAAAACAATATTTGCTCATAAAAAACAATTTCATCCAACACAGGATTCATTGCGTATTTCAAAATTGTTTTAGCAATATTTTCGTAGGACGAATGATATTTATGTTCCGTCAATCGCTCCGTAAGCTGACACATATCCTCCATTGGAACTTTTCCATTTTCATTTCTGTCTATACGCTTGGTAATATACGCCAACGAACCCGATTTTAGTCGAATAAGGCTGTGAGGAACTGTTGGCATTTTTGCAATTTCAGCCAAATGCATGGTTACATCCTCTACTTCGGGCAAATGGGCGTAGTTTGCGGTTTGCGGCTTCAATATATAATTTCCCCACAAACCAACAATAGTAAAACGGGTGGCTTCCTGTGGTTTTGCGTCAGCAATTTTCAAAGATAATTTTGCCTGAACCCCTGTTACCGAAACTTTACTCCGTATAATTTCCGTTGCCAAAGCCCGCATTTCGTCGTCGGAATAAGGAAGCACTGGTGCTACTTTAGTGCCAAATATCTTTTTACTACAAGCAACATGGAAATCTACTTCATTGTTTTCCAATAATTTATAACAATACAAACATTGTTTCATACCTCGCCTCCTTTTTCATCTATGTGTACTACGCTAACAGCGCCCAAACAATCATTACAACAAGTGAGCAATAATTCCATGCGGTCGTGTAAATTTATTTTCCAATTTTTTTGAGCAATGTCCAATAGCCAACCTTCGGGTATGAGTCCATCAAAAAACGGAAACATTACTGCGCTTTTGTAGGGTTCATTTCGCACAGCCAAAGTTAAACTCACAGCCTCTGGAGCTTGTAATGCGCAATATTCTGCATCGTAACAAAATTCAAATCCGCTATCGGTTTGAGTAATTAATCCCACTCGCTTATTGTACAACTTAACTTCAGCTTGCTTCATAATTCAATATTTTTTCACGGTTCATTACCGTTGGTGCCATTTCGTGCCCAAACAAGCGTAAAACCTGATTCACTTTATCCAATCGCAAAGTAGTTTTACCTTGTTCCATCTCTCTTACAAATCGCAAACCAACACCAGCTTTTTCAGCCAAATCTTGCTGCGTTAAATTGGTTTGTTTCCGCTTTTCTTTTATAAATTCCGAAAGTTCCATAATGAATTTCATTTAAACAATTACACCCGATAAGGTATAAAATCAGTGCAAAAACCAAATTTATACCCTATCGGGTGCAAATATACATAATATTTTGAATTTATACCCTATCGGGTGCAAAACAAAATCATTATTTTTTTTTAAAATCTAAAAATGATTATCGGTCAGTAGTGTTGTATTTTACAAAATAATTGTAAATTTGCAGTTAAATTAATTTCACAAAAAAATGAATAAATTTTCAGCACTGTTTGTTTTAACTTTGTTTTATTCGTCGGTATTTTGCCAACAAGCAAATTCCCAAAAAGACACTGTTTCATCAAATGAGTATTACAAAAAAGACACAGTTACAACCAAAGGAAATGATTTTGTTTTCAATATCGATTATCAATTTTGCCAAATAAAAACAGGTAAATTTTATGATAATTATACACCTTATCAAGTATCCGAATTTGGATTTAACAATAGGGTTTTTATTGCTCAAAAGGTACAATTGCCCGATTCGGTTCAAAAAGTATTTTTGGAGAGGTTAGTTGAGGGAAAAACCAATTTGTATTATTACGGAGGTAAAAATTATAAAACATTTTTTGTTTCAAAAGACAACATAAATTTTATAGAAGTTCCCTTCCGCAATTCAACAAACAACTCTACTTTCAGAATGCAACTTGACGGATTAGTTGCAGAATGCCCCCATACTATTCATACGCCGAAACTTGTAAGATACAAACCTGCCGAAATGAAAGAGCTCTTTAAACAACTAAATGATTGTAAACCAAAACACTTCCCTTTTATCCGATATGGAGTTTCAATTGGACCTCAGTTTGTCCGCCTTGATTTAACTCAAAAAATTGTGAAAGATGAATTATCAAAAATGAATTATCAATATACAACCGGGTTAACTGCTGGCGTATTTGCCGATATCCCAATACTACCAACGTCGTTCTCATTTTATACAAGTCTCAATTTATCAAAACATGGATTTTCTAATTTTAGAAAAATTGGTGATAACGATGTGGATTTCATTCTAAATCAGACATCTTTAAAGGTTCCTATCATGTTGAAATACAACATTCCTGCTCAGGATTTTAGGCCCTATATTAGTGGCGGAATAGCTTTTTCGTACCATATTGTAAATAAAGCCGAATTATACAAAATTTCAAAAACAGAAAATATTATTGATTTTAACTTACATCAAGAGTTTGCAGCTGTAGACGATTTTCAATATGGAATTGTAGCAGAAATCGGTATGGAGAAGAAATTAAATTATCGAAATTACCTGTCGCTTGGTGTTAGATATTCAAAAATCACAAGTGGATTTTTAGCTTTTGGCAGTTCCGAAATGAGTATTTTAATGAGTTTAAACTTATGATTATGAAATATTTAATAATTATTCCATTTTTGTTTTTAGCAATAGCTTTTTCAACTTGCCGTGATGCCGAAATTCAACCACGTGATTATGCAATTGTTTTTACCGAAAATGTTACCGACATTGACCCAAAAGGCGTTACATTTCATGCTGAAATGATTAATTTGGGACAAGATAAAATAATAGAATATGGTTTCATGGTACTAAATAACGACGCAAGTAACAAATTTTACTTCCGAAAAACATATTCAACAAAAGCAGAACTGAAATCATCAACTTATAAAACAAGAGCAGAGAGCGACCTTGACAGCGGAGTTGTTTATTTATGCAGAGCTTTTGTTTGTACAAATCAGGATACGATATTTGGAAATAAAGTTCGGTTTACAAGTAAAGGATCCAACGTAAATGTTAGTAAATGAAATAATCTTAAAAAAAAAAACGAAATATTATTGATACTATTGTAACCCTAATTTAAAGGATATATATTTCAAAACATATATCTCCCGATTAAATTTAACTTATTAGTTATTATCTTTGTAAAAAAAGTTTGGCTCTATAACATTTAAGGTGGGTAAAGGTGCAGAGCACCGAAATATTTGTAGTAAATTGGAGTAATATAAACCTAAAGGTGCAGAGCACCGCAATATGGCGATGAAGTTAGATATTACGGTGTGCTGCACCTTTAGGTCTATGAATCAACATTAATCTACAAATATCTTGGTGCGCTGCACCTCAATCAATCAATCAATCAATCAATCAATCAATCAATCAATCAATCAATCAATCAATCAATCAATCAATCAATCAATCAATCAATCAATCAATCAATCAATCAATCAATCAATCAATCAATCAATCATATTTTCAGAAAAATGTAAATTATATAATTTGATTTACCCACCCAAAACGTTAGTGAGCCATAAGCTTAATTCGTTTAAATACTATTGAAATGAAATTTAAAAATCACTTTGTAATTAGAAAAATAATTTTCACAATTATTCTAATTAGTTTTCAACAAGTTATATTCTCTGCAGAGAACCTACGTGAAACAACGACACCAAAAAGCTTCAAAATACTTGCTTTGGGCGATGTAATTACTACCGGAAATAGCTCAGTAGGGGCAATATCATACCTTTTCCCATTGTGGGAGAAACTTTTTGCAGCCGGATATGTGGTCGAATTTGTTGGCTCCAATTCAACTACAACCCGTATTGGTGCTATAAAACAAGCCGCTATAGGAACTGAAACGGGTACCGCTGAAACTATTGATGGAAGTATATCTGCAACATACACTAGTTTTCAGGCCGATGTTGTATTAATTCATGCCGGACATAATCATGATGTTGCAACAAGCCCAATTCCAAGTATTATTGCTTCGCACAAATCCATTATTTCGAAAATTAGAACTATTAATCCTGCGGTAAAAATTATTGTTGCTCAAGTAATACCCTCCGGAAAACTTCCTAAATATTCGTACATCCCTGAATTAAACATTGAATTAGCAAAAATGGCAGCAGAATACGAAGCTGCGAACAAACCAATTGCCCTTGTAAACATGGTCGAAAACTTTAATTGGCAAACCGATTGTTTGGGAGGAACAAATATGACACACCCTAATGCCAGTGGTGCCGAAAAAATAGCCATAAAATTTGCGAATGCCATTAAATCAGCTATTGGAGAAGCCGAAGAGTCTTATAATCCGGAAATCGTAACTTACAAACAGCCCACAGGAGCTTCGCTTAAATTACACATATTTAAACCTTTAAACACAAAATCAGATAAAAAATATCCAGCTATAATATACTTTTTTGGAGGAGGTTGGACAAGTGGCACTCCCTTTCAGTTTTATCGCGAAGCATACTATTTGGCTTCGAGAGGTATGGTAGCTGTGTGTGCAGATTATCGCATACAATACACTCACAATACTTCACCGATAGAGAGCATAAAAGATGCCAAATCAGCCATACGTTGGCTACGTTCCAATGCCGCAACTTACAATATTGACCCTGACAAGATTTGTGCTTCAGGAGCCTCGGCAGGCGGACATTTGGCTGCTGCTACCGGCACTCTACAATTGTGGGATGAACCCTCAGAAAATTTAAGTATTAGTTCAAAACCAAATTTATTATTGCTAAACTATCCTGTATACGATAACGGGCCAACCGGTTATGGACCAACAGACTTTCGCTCACAATACCTTACTGTATCGCCATTGCACAACATAAGTGCGACAACACCTCCTTGCCTTACTATTTTAGGAACAACAGATCAATATATTCCGGTATCAACAGCACAACTTTTTCAGCAAAAAATGAAAGATTATGGAACCGAGTCTGAGCTTATTCTTTATCAGGGAGCAGGTCATCCAATTTTTTCGTATCAAAAAGGTAAAAGTGTAGATTACTATAGCATTTTGAACCAATCGGAGGAGTTTTTGATACGATTTGGTTTTTTAAGTACTGTGAACACGTTACCAAAAAGCCTAAAAAGCTCAAATATTAAAATATTCCCAAACCCAAGTAAAGGTGTTTTCAAAGTTGTAGGCTTAAACCCAAACGAACAATTAAAAATAGCAAGACTAACAGGTGAAACAATTGCTATTCACGAACATGAAAACACCTATAATATGCAAAACTTCCCGAACAACATATATCTTTTATCTACTGAAAAAGAAACATTTAAACTCATTTTAAAGCAGTAGATGAAAATTTAGGAGTTTTCATAAAATCGTCGAACTAATTTTTTCTGTTATCTACAAAACAAAACAAAATAACAACCTACAATTTAAGCAATAAGCTTCAATTATCTGTCAATAATAGCACAAGTTTCATATTTTCCTCATCCCATCCACTAACTCACTAATACTCCCTTTTCGCTCTTCCAAAAACTGGGTGTATTTGTGAAGTGTGGCGCACCAAGATGATTTGGCAAGTATGCGCCAATAATCTTAGTTACGAAACAGACAGTTCCGAAACGGCGGTTTCGGAACTTCAAAAATAGAATTTATTATTAATAATACAAAATGTTGCTATAAATTCAGCTACTGTGCTTTGTTTTATTGTGTCTTCCTCATCTCATCCACCAACTCACCAATACTCCCTTTGCGTTCATCCAAAAACTGTGTGTCTTTGTAAAGTGTTGCACACCACGGCGATTTGGCAAGTTCGCGCCATTCTGCCCACAGGGCATCGTAGCGGGTAATGGATGTTTTTATGCCTTCTTTATCGAACGATTTCGATTGGTTTTTCAGCTCATTTTGAATCATCAAATACCACATTTGTTCGGTCAGTTGGTATTTAATGCGGCCATAAGTGCACGATACGCGAAGTGCTTCTTGGAGGTCTTTGTCTTTCAGATTGAATTGTTTCGAAAGTGCTTCTATTTGCATCCACATAGCATTTGCTTCGGCTTTTTCGGCTAATACACGGTCGATAAGATTGTCTTTTACTATTTCTTTTAGCGCATCATTGTTGTACGAGGCCGAGAAAAAATTGTCGCGCGCCCACCACAAGTTATTTTTAGTGTAATCGCTGCATTGACCTTTGCGCACTGCCTCAACGCTTATCACATTAATCTTGCGAAATAGGTCAGCGTTGAAACCATCGATACCGTGTTTGTGTGCATATTCGTAGCAAAGTTGCTCTTCCGTTTTGGACGGATTGCGACCCCAGTTGGAAATTACATAAGAATTGAGGTCTTTCCAGATTGTACTTTTAAGGTACGGTCCTTGCCATCCTCCCCCACTCGACCACGTCCATACGCCTACTAATTTACCAGTAGCCACCAATTCTTTGATGCCACGCATAGCGCCCTCAGGGTTTAAGTTTTCGGTACGTTTGTTTTGCCAAAAGGAGATTTGGTATTTCGTTTCCGGAAAACCATCAATCACGCTACCGGCGGTGTAATACGGGTGTGCACCTTTGCCATAAGCCTCCATAGCCGACTGTGCCTCCACCAATTGCTGGTGTTTGCCTTTGCCCAACGCAGGATTGAAATTGCTCATGCGCAAAAAGTCGTTCTGGGGGTATTTGATGGAGAAAATCAAATTGGGATGTGGTTCAATAGCATTGGTCACTTTGAGGTAAAACTCGCCATTATTATGGAAACTATGGCCAAAATCCCAAGTGCGATAGAATAGTTTTTTATTGCGTTTAACACAAATTTCGTCACGCAAAATGTTGATAAACACGATGTGATCTTCGATGGTGCGCACCGGACTAGAACCTGTGTGGTGCGGCGTATCATGCAAATAGGTTTCGCCAAAGCGCAACATAATACCATCGAGTTGTGGAAAACGGTCGAAGATACCTGCTATTTGCGCACGCAGAATTTGTTGCGTCATAGGGCGATTGATATCAGGCACGGTTGATTCGCCTGTACGTTCGGCTTTAGCCCCAGCAAATTTGAGTTGCTCGCCATATTTGTGCCACAATTCTTTGGGCAATACCAAAAAGTCGGTAAACGGATACAAAGCAATGCCTGCTTTTTCGGCAGCTGCAATTTTTTTATCCAAGTCAATGGCATGTGTTTCAATCCACTTGCGGGTTTCGCTTTTGCGTGGTATGATGTTCTTTTTCAGATTATCGTACGTAATATAACAGTTGATGTGCCATGCAGGTGCCATCGAATTGTAACCTTCGGCCTTGAGATACTCGGGATCGTTGTACTTTACATCGAAGGGTTTCTCACCAGGGTTGTTGTACACCATATCCATGATGTAGGGCAGGGATTGTGCATTCAATTGAATACTTACTGTAAGCAATAATAGCATTGCGAGAATGCTTACACTAAACTTGTTTAACTTGATCATAAAAATATATTATTGAATTAAATTTTATCATTAATCATTTACCACTTATCGTTAATCACTTATCTCAACAACGCAATATAGTAAAACCCACCCGCCATACTATCGTCGTTGGGTACGATTTTGAGCACTAACTGACTTTTGTTTTTAATAAGATTTTCGGGGAGTGGATACTCCACATTCACAAACTCATTGCGATTCCATTTTCCCACAGTATTCTCTGTAGCCACCAGCACATCGTCAATATAAATTTTGAAACTACGCTTGCCCCACTCGTTGCCCCAGTAGCGCACCAGCAGTTTTAAATTCTTTTCAGCTTTCGGAAAAAGCAGATAACTCAGTTGTCCACCTTTGAGCACTTCGCGGTAAAAAGCATCTTTAAACAGCCCTGAGTTTGTTTTTTCCGTTTTCATGCCATGGTCAGCTTCGGGTTGCTGCTCGCCAGGCACAATGGCATCCACCGTTCGGGCATCCAGCGCCAGTTTTGTTTTTTCAATAATGGCAAGCGAATCGGCAGTGCGTTTGTACTCATTCTCGGATAATGAAAGCCAGTACATCATGTAGCGGGCATCGTGAATAGTAAAAAACGGTTGCAATTCTAAATTGCTGAATTCCTTACTATTGAATAGATTTTTAGTTTTGAAATGGAACGGCTTGCCTTTTACTGGAATCAGTTTTGAAGCAATATCCGCACGCTCGCCCACAATAACCGGTGCTTTGGAAACAGGCAGCAATTTTCCGTGAGCAATGTGTCCCCAGCGATTATCGTCGGCAACGAGTCCGTCGAGGTTCTCAGTGCCCGTTTTTGCACCCAACACAATGGGGCCGTGCATAATAGCCACGTAGTTGGGTACATTGGGCAACTGTTCGGTACGGGTTTTCATTGGCAACGAAACTTCCACTTTGTCGCCATTTTTCCACTCACGACTTATGGCCAAATAAGAGGACGATGGCGAAACGGCATTGATCTTCTTGCCATTGCATTTAACTATAAAATCGCCTTTTATCACCCAAAACGGATGACGAATCAACAAGGTAAATTTTGTTGGTTTTGTTGTTTTTATTTTCAAAGAAGTTCCTTCTTGAAATGGAAATTGAGTTTCCTGACGAATCACAACACCTTTGCTGCGCCAGTTGAGCTCCGATGCCACAAAAAGATTAACAAACAACGAGTCGGACTGATGCGTATAAATAAACTCGCCGTATTTGGTATGATTTTCCATGCCGCTACCCACGCAGCACCACATAGCCTGATTGGCAGCTGAATACACGCGATAATGGCGCGGACGAGCGGGTGTAAAATACACATATCCACCATGTTCCGGATGTTGAGTGGACAATATATGATTGAACAATGCTCGTTCGTAGAAATCAGAATACGTAGCCGACGGTTTCATCCGAAACAGTCCTTCGGTGAGTTTGAGCATGTTGTAGGTGTTGCACGACTCGGGACCTTCGCGCTCTTCCACATATTTCCCACAGGATGATGCTGTGGGGAAAAACTCGCGAATGCTATTTCCGCCAATGGCAATGCTGCGTTTGAGGGCCACCGTTTCCCAGAAAAATTTTGCCGCATGTTGGTAAGTTGTATCGCTTGAAGTTTCAGCAATTCGCTCAAAACCTATGATTTTTGGTATTTGCGTGTTGGCGTGTTTGTTATCCAAATTGTCAACACTTTTGGCCAACGAATTTAAAAACTCTTTGTGCGAAAATCGTTTGGCAGTTGTCAAGTATTGCACTTTTCCAGTCATTCTATAGGCATCGGCAAACATTTCGTTCATGCCGCCATGTTCGGTTTGCAGCATTTTTTCCATCTGCTCGTCGGTGAGGTTTTTGGTAATTTCAATTCCCCAATCGCAAAAGTCAAGAAAAAGAGTGCGTGCCGTTTCGTTGCCAGTATAGAGCCACGCATCCCGCAGTCCTGCATAGGTTTTATGCAAATTGTACCACGGCACCCACGATTTGCGAATTTCAGTAAAATCACCATTTTGCAATGCCGGCCAGATTTTAGCACTATTGGGAACACCACCCACATAGCCGTTTTTACTGGCATCCTGACATATTTTTAGCTCCGCAATCATATCATCCATGCGCTTTTTGCATTCTGCATTATTGGTAGCAGCATAGTTCATAGCCATCGCCGAAAGGTAATGCCCGCCCACGTGTCCATCCAACCCAATCCAATTCGGGTAACTTTGTGCTTTAGCAGGCAAGCCAGCTTCTTTGCGGTAAGGTGCAAGTAGTCGGTCCACATCGTAACGCAGCAAATTGGCTGTGTTCACATCCTGCGCATGTTTCAGTACACCAGGTAGTAAACGTACATCGCTGAGGTTGAAACTGTTGTTATAGAGTTTTTCCTGCGAAATACCTTTAACGCAGACATACAAAAACAAAAAAACAAGTAGCTGTTTGTAAGTGTT
Organism: Porphyromonas cangingivalis; assembly: GCA_945902955.1. Lineage (GTDB taxonomy): Bacteria > Bacteroidota > Bacteroidia > Bacteroidales > Paludibacteraceae > Paludibacter. The sequence goes on along the minus strand of CAMDNO010000021.1, from coordinate 4,494 downwards.
ATTCATATAAAATCAAAAAAGATTTGTGACTTGTAAAAAAAGCACATGTACTTCATTTTTTATAAATTCTCAACAATTACAGGCAATGCCGAAATCATATAAAATGGCAAATTAATGAGCCTAAATTCTTTATCCGCAATGGTTTTTACCTTGTCGATGCTGTAATTGCCCGACCAGATGCGGACTGCAATGTCATGATTTGTATCATTCATAAACTGATGAATGGATTTTAAATGTGCATTGTGCCCCGATTTTACTTCTATTGGAATGATGCGTCCGTCGTGAATAAATACAAAATCCACTTCGGCAGTACTTCCTCTTTTGTTCCGCATCCAGTAATTCCGCTTCACTCCTACTTCCGAAAACAAGGCTTTAAGCTCCTGTGCTACAATTTGTTCCGCAGCCATCCCACGCCATGTATCCATTAGGTCTTGGTGCAATAAATACTCCTTCTGTATACGTGCTGCATAATTTACCAACCCTGCATCTAACCAAAAAAGCTTCGGTGCTTTCTTCAAATCCGAAACGGCGGGCATTATAAGGTTGGTGGTGGGATATACCAATTCCAACAACATTGCCTTGTTAAGTGTGCGAAAAGCCTCGGAGGTTTCCCTTGCTTTGTAGGGCGACTCGGCAAAACCGCCCAACGTTATTGCTTGCCCCGAAAAAGCCCAACCCTCCTCTAAAATGTAACGAATTACATTGGCTTGCGTATTGGTTTCGGCATACTTTTCCACATCGTTTTTGTAAGCATTGAGCAGCTGATTATACACTTTCGAAAGCCCCAAAATATCCCTGTTGGCAGCATAACGCGCCACTACTTCGGGCATACCGCCTATAAGTGCATACACCTTAAAATGCTGTACCATCTCTGCATGAAAAGCATCAGGAAGTGAGGCCATTCGCAACAAATCGACAAATCGCCCCTCGCCAATAGCAGTAAGGTATTCGATAAAAGAACAAGGATGAATAGCCAAATACTCCACCCGCCCTACCGGCAACGAAATATGCTTGTCGAGCATCGTTTCGAGCAACGAACCAGCCGCTATGACATAAATTTCGGGCACATCTTCGTAAAAATAACGCAAAAGTGCTACTGCATGAGGAGAAGCCTGAATTTCGTCGAGAAAAAGTAAAGTCCGACCATTTTTCTTCGTTACATTGCAATAAAGAAACAAAATGGACATGAGCTTTTTTACATCATCGGTCGATTCTATTAGTTCCTTTGCATTCGATTTCTCAATATTTACGTACAGATAATTATCGAAAGTAGCTCCGAATTTATTTACAATGGTGGTTTTACCAACCTGACGAGCGCCTCGTAAAACTAATGGTTTTCTATACTCTCCTGAAGCCCATTTTTCAAGCTCGATTTCTATACTTCGTACAAACATATCATAATAGTTTATTATTCAGCTACAAAGATACTATAATATTTGAATATTTGTTTCATTGCATAGGTATAATTTGCTATTTTATGCATCATTGCATAGGTAAATTATTCATTTTTATGCATCATTGCATAAGTAAATTTGCTCATTATTTGCATCATTGCATAGGTAATTTTCCCTCGCTTTACTTCAACATTTCAAAAAATACCATGTCATTAAATGCCTCGTTGGCATCTACAGGATACGATGGTGCGAGTAAGATTCGGCCTTTACCGTACATTATTTCGCCATAAAGTGTAAGCAGTATGTCGGGGCGGAAGAAAAATGCGCCGTGCGATTTCTGGTTGAAATTACTCACAAAAGGCTCAAAACCAACAGGGTCGGATGGTGCTTCCCAACTATTTGTACCAATACAGCGACCTGAAGGAATGGACTGACTGCCCACAAGTCCGTCTACATATCCCCAACCGTTTCCATTCCAATATTCTTTTTGCGTTCCACCCCAGCGGGTTACGGGCTGATTCAGTATTTTGCTGTCGTACAAAGCTTTTGCCCAAGCGGAATCAAATTTCAGCACCAATTTAGCACCGGCTTTTACTTGCTTTAGCAGTTGGATGAGTATTTCGGGTGTGGGCACTCCAGAGGCTACGATGGTTTTAGCTTTGCTCTCTTTGCTAAATGCCACAGCGAACACGCCAGCATCTGCCAATGCTTTTTCGGCAGCAGTCCAATTCAGTACGGCAATTGATTTTCCCTTTAAATCGGGAGCAATAGATTTGCGGTTTTGAAGTAAAACCTGCTCAGTACCTTCGGCCACTACCTTATTGTCTTTTAGCAACTTACCTTCGAGTGTTATATATCCGCCGTTCCAAGCAGCTTCCATGGTTAAAGCCAAATTTTCAATCATCAATTGGGTAAAATAATCGCCGCCTTTTACGGTAATTTTTTGCTCAGCTTTAAAATTACTGTATGTTCCATTGCCATCTTTCACTTTAATCTGCACCAAATATTCACCGGCAGCAAGTTTATTTTCGTTGAAAAGCGAAACATTAAACTTTGCCGTTTCACCAACTTTAAAGTATTTCCCGTTTTGGCGCACAATGGCAATTTGAAGCGGACGAATCCAGTAGGCCAAATCAGTTGCAGGACCTTTCAAATTTCTGCCTTCGTCACATAGTGCTGAATACCAAGCCAACATATCGTCGCCAAGACTCAAATTTGTGCCACTCCAACCGTTTATAGCGTAGCCATCGTTGGCATTGCTTAGCTGAATGGCTTGTCCCAAACGCCCATCAATATACATCAACCCACGACCGGCCTGAACGCTCAAGTCGGCAGGCGATTTGATAAAAGGGTGATTTTTGTAATCATTTTGCTTGAAATATTTTTCGGTTTTATCGCCCAATACTTTCCACGATTTATAATCGTAGCCAATGGTATCGGTGGGGCGCGAAAGCAAATAAAAATTGTCGGGACCCGTATAGCAGCGCACTTCGCCCCAGTAAATAATGGAGCTATCGTTTTGCGATTGGTGTGCTTTAAGGTCCGACTCTTGAAAGCGTGCTTTGGCCAATACGGTATGGTCGTCAATCAAATTAAGACGCGGATTAAATTCGTAAGGGCGGTTATGTGGTATATATCCAGAAGCATCGCCATATTGCCCACCCGACTGATTCACCACGAAACGTGAATTATCGGCACGCCAGGTTTCGTCAATAATTTTTTTGTGCAAATTATCGTAAGTACACTGCTCGTTTACAAGGTTCCAAATCATAACGGACGGATGATTGCGGTCGCGCTTCACCATACGACTGAATTTTTCGGGCATGGTAAAAGCAGCATGATAAGCTTTGTCATAAGGCGCATCGACAATCCACGACGAAGCACGCAAATCGTCTACACCTGGCATTCCACCTGGTTCGCCATAAATCATGAGGCCAAGCTCATCGGCATATTTCATTACAAGCGGTTCACCAATGCGGCGATGAAAGCTCAGGCAGTTATGACCAATGCGTTTGGCATTTTCCACATTTTTACGGGCTTGCTCGTCGGTAGGATAAAAGCCGGTTTGCCAATAATATCCCCAGTCGATAGAGGTACGAATGCGAACACGGTTGCCATTGAGATAGAAATTATTTTGACCTTCGGCGTTAGCTTTCACTTCAAAAACACGAAATCCGAAACGCACCTGATAGTCGTCTGATGTGCCATTGCCTGAGATTTTCACACGACAATAATACAAATTCGGATTTTCGGTATCCCAAAGTTTGGCTTCGGACACTTGAATGTTTTTGCTAAAATCAGTTAGGGTATCTTGTGCTGCAACCACCTCCCAGGTGTTTTTATAAATAGCATTTCCACCTGTATAAGGTATAATTTCGGCTTCAATTTTTAGGTTTTTATTTTGCAATTCTTTGTTTTTTAGTGATACTTGCAGTTGTATGTTTCTTGCATTGGCAGGCAGCATATTTTTTACAAACACATCGTCGATATAGCAATTGTCTGCACTAGTAATACTTACATTGCCCAATGCGCCAAAATCATGACCGGGAATAAGTTTGTATTTTTTGTCCCATTCGGTGGCAGGGGCATCATTCCAACCTCTTTGTCCGTCTGGGTTGGTAATGCGTATGGCAATATAGTTTTTTGCTCCTGCTTTAATGAACGAGCTAATGTCCATACTGTATGGCGTTTCAGCCACAATATCATAACCGGCAAGTTGCTCGTTTACATACACTTCAACCCGCAATCGTGCTTTTTCAATGTTTAAACGCACGGTTTTACCATTCCATTCAGCGGGAATTTCCAGCTCACGACTAAACCATCCCACTCCATGGTATCGCCACAGCGGATTTCCGTTGCCAAAAAGCTCTTCGAAACTTGCCGGCACTTTGCCTGCAATACCTTTATTTTTGTACAATTGTTCCCAACCGCAAGTGGGTTTATTGGCTGTGATTTTTGATAAGTTTAACGTGCGGGGCAAGTGCAATACATCGTCTTTCCAAGTGGCACTACTGTCCAGCCACACGCGCCAATCAGTGCCATTGAGATTGAGCTCAACACGTGAATTTTCCGCAAAAATAAAACTACAATAAGCAAGAAA
>CAMDNO010000020.1 GCA_945902955.1 Porphyromonas cangingivalis | reverse complement strand
ATTTTTAATTCGAAAGTAGGATATTTAACTTCCGAACAGGAAAAAAAAGTGTGGTGTCAGGCAATAGAAAAAATTACTTCACAATTCAATGATGAATTTTACTTTTCAGAATACAACGATGTTATTTTAGCCCAGAATATTACTTCGCTTGAATTTTATCAGACTGCATCCCGCATTGGTCGCAATTTCCGTATTGGACGTAAAGACAAAGAAGAAATATGGTTAGTTGTTCAAGAATTTCAAAAACAAAAAGCGGGCAATTATTCTAAATTAGAATTGTGCAATCTGCTAACTGATTTCTTTAATAAACAGAAAATAAAGCCATTTTCATATCTTATTTGCGATGAAGTTCAGGATTTCAGTAACCCTGAATTAAGTTTGCTTCGTTCGTTGGTCGACGAAAAAGAAAATGATATGTTTTTGGTGGGTGACCCCTATCAAAACATTTATAAAAGATCACTTAATTTTGCAAAATCCGGTATTATAATAAAAGGTAGACGAAGCCGTAAATTGAAGATAAATTACAGAACTACAGAGGAAATAAAGCATCTGGCAATGAGAATTGTGTCAAATATGCAGGTAGATGATTTTGATGGCAACGAAGAAAATTTGAAGGGATATCTATCCTTATTACATGGTAATCAACCCATTTACGAAACCTTTGTAAAACCAGAAGAGGAAGATAAATTCATTCTCGATAAATTGAAAATGTTTATTGGTAGTGAATCCATTTTACCAAACGAGATTTGTATCAGTGCGCGTACCAACGATAAGGTAGATGAAATAAAACAACTGCTTAATGCTGCAAATGTAAAATACTTAGATTTAAGTAGTTCTAAACAAAATATCAATGCTGTAAATGTGTCCACCTTTCACAATATGAAAGGACACGAATTCAAAATTGTTTTTGTCAAAGGTATGTCCGAAGATAAAGTGCCATTAAAGCATTCCAATTATAATAATCTTTCTGATAAAGAACTCAAATCATACCACCAGCAAGAGAGGTCATTATATTATGTTGTATTCTCCAGAGCCATTCAACAAATTTATATTACTGGGGTGGGCGAGAAAAGTGGTTGGATTTAATTTTTTTTGTTTTTTTAAGGTCTCGAATTTCACCCCGCACCAAAGCATGTCAGAACTGCTTTGGTGCGGGGTGTTCTTTTGCACAAATAGTTAAATCTGCTATCAGAGTACAATTTCGACCCTTATTCGTACAATTTTACGACATGTTGCATGTAGAGTGCCTGTATATTTGCATCGTGAATACTATCAAAATAAAAAAATTCATATCGAATTTTGAAACTTTTTCAATTATATATCCTACTCAATATCTGAGATATAACTACAATTAATAAATCAAAAACTCGCTTAATTATCTGACACTTATCACCTCCGAAATGTTAGTAAATAAATTATAAGTTTTAGAAATTTATTTATTTCGAATATGATTAAATGTTGCAGACTGTAATGTCACTCTCCTTGAGGATAGGAGGATAAGACGCTGTAAGTTAAAAATTCCACACATTTATTCAAATAGCCACATAACAGATTCTTATATGTGCGAAAGTTCAGTTAATAAATTTAGCACTGAACAATTTTATACCATTTTTTGTCAGATTTTGGCATTAGCTGGATATTAATAGATGTATTTTTGTATCGTCGTTAACTGTTAAAATTCATATAGAACTTCATTCTATAAACCGTTAAAAAATTTGATGAACATGAAAAGAATCACATTTCTATTATTGGCTATACTTTCCACTTTAGTATCTTTTGGAGATACCCCCGAAGAATTAGCAGCTATTGCCAATTTAAGAACGACTTATTCAAAATCAATGTACCGTTCCGGTGATTTGGATGCAGATAGTTATGTTGTTTGTATTGCCCAATTGCAAAGTAATGGACAGTTTTCGGACTTTATTGCAACTGAAACATTATTGAAGAATAACAATTCTTTTAAAAGTACAGCAACTACTGCACAAGGTAATGCGGGAGATTTCTTGTTGACCTGCTTTGAACGAATATGGCGTATTGCCGAGAATTTTAGGGGAAAGGCAATACCCGATGATATTCGTATAAAACTTTATCAATCAATTTTGTATTACGGCGACTTAGAAACCACTCGCCCAAATGTAGGAGGACGTTTTCACCGTTCGTGTTTTGCCATTCCTGTTTGTGCCATAAATACTTATTTCAGTTTATTTTCTACCATGGAATTGATTGAAAATGGAACAATTGCCGACTCTGAGAGTGTAGCTGTGAATGCCATGCTGAAAAAGCTTGGAATGCAAACATGGACACAACCCTACAGAAATGATGCTACCGACGCCAACGTGGTCAGTGTGGAAAGGTTCAGGGGGCATGTATGGTGGGTAGGTGGAAACGCAATTGCTTATCGCAGTTTATTGCCTGTGGCAGCCATGCACCAGTCGGCAGCCATGATTAGCGTGATTTCACAGGTGGCTAAAGGAGCACTTTCTACTGTTTCGCAAACAACTTACAACAGCGCCTTTTGGATTGAAGGTTTTACGACCGATGGTGCGGGTTGGGGGCATGGTAAACAGTGTCTGGTTTGGGGCTATCCTTCGGATGGAGCAACTTCAGCATTAGATTTACTCGTTACACTTACAAACACTCCGTGGGTTAAATCGCTCGACCGAAGCAATATCGATGTACTACTTAATTACATCCGCAGGTCAGCTTTTTACTTTCATAACGGATATGAACCGCCATTATTCGAAAGAGGTAATGCAAATGCAAACATAGCTGCCGGAACAATACGCAGCAAGGCTATTGCTGAAAAAATTTTTAAAAGCTTTCCTGATATGTTAAAAGCAGACGAACTTATAGAATTAAATCTGTTTATAAACCAAGCAGCAGGCACAACGCTTCGCATGACTAATTACCCAAATGGCAACTACAATGGTTCACGCTATTTTTTCAACAACGATGATATGATTAAAAAGAACCGTAATTATATGGTTCTTGTCAACATGGCTTCTTCGCGTGTCTCAGGATTGGAAAGTGCTATTGACGCTGCAAATGGTTATAATTTATATTCGTGCGATGGCACAACGCTTTATCAACGTTCGGGAGATGAATATGCAAAAGCAATAGGTGCTATGAATCAGAGTGCATTGCCTGGCATTACCACACGTCAGATTGACAATAGTGCACTCGTTGGCATTACCAATTGGAGCGGATTTAACAGCAAACATAACTTTGCTGCAGGTGCTACCAGTTTTGGAAGTAACTTTGCCTGTGGGTTTTTGTATGAAAAACAAGATGCCTCTGGTGATAACAACAATCAGAATCCACGAATTTATGGTGTAAAAGCCTATAAATCATACTTTATGTTTGGTGATTTGATGGTGGCAATGGGAGCTGGCATTACGAACTTAAATACCGCCCTTGCAGGAAATATTGTTACTTCGGTGGAACAAACCCTGCGTAAGTCGGATTTGGCCATTGACGGCACACGGATAAGTGCCCCAACTTATATCGAAATTTTAAAATCAGCCTCAGATAATAGTGCTCCAACAAAATGGGTTTTGAATAACGGTTTTGCATTTGGGGTACTGCCCGCATATACCACCGGTGAAGTGAAAGTAGTAGCTGAAACCCGCAATACTATCTGGAAAAAATTAGCTCCGGCAATGAATACAGCGGCAGAAACTACCATGCCAATGATGCAACTACAGATAGATCATGGCAAAACAATAAACAATGGAACATACATTTATTTGGTTTCGGCAACTGGTACTGTTCCAACTAAATTGCCTGAAATAATTTTAAATACTACTTCTCTTCAAGCGGCCGCAGTGGCTGACAGTTCGGTAATTGCAGCTATTTTTCACAACAATACACAAGGATTATCCTTTGGGAATTATTCGTATAATCTGTCCTCACCAGTGGCATTTCTGATAGAAAACTACAATTCCGATTCGATTTCGATAACAGTTACAGATGCCACCATGAACAGCTACTTGAAAAAAACGACTTTAACCACTACACTCCCAATTTCAGGAGCAAATGTTACCAAAATTGGCACTAATTATAGTTTAGATATTGATTTGCCTCAAAATGAGCTTTGCGGTTCACCGGTAACAGTAAAAGTAAAAAGAATAAAAAATGCAACTGATATTCAAACCCTTGTTGATAGAAGACAATTAAGAATCAGCGGACACACTGTTTATTTTCCTTCTCCAATAAATCAACTTTCGGTTTTTAATATGCTTGGTGTAAATATGCTTAGGGCTGAAAATACGAACTCCTGCACGTTGCCCAAAAGTGGCGTTTATATACTGAAAATGGATGGCAAATTATGTAAAATTATTATCGGCAATAATTAATTTAGAGGTATTTAATGTAAAGGTTTGTTGAAAAATTAATTCCAACTGTAATTTATGAAAATCACAATTTTATCCTTATTTCTTTTTTCCCTATTTACTTTAACCGCACAGGAAAAGGAGCGAAAAGTTGCATTCGACAACTATCAAAAGTACTTTAATCAGCCCGACCCTTCGAAAAGTGAAGAAAAAGCTGCTGCCATTTTGAAATACAGACAGTATTTTGCAAAAAAACCTTACAGAATCTCAGAATCTAAGGTATCGTTGAATGCCAAGGCTTATTTAACTCTATTAAATGAAGATGGTCGTTTTGCAGATATGATAAAACAGGAAGAAGAGATTGATGTTCAAAATCTGTTGCAAAAATCCTTTGGCAGCACCAATAATGAAGCTGCAACTTTTGTTACAAAAGCATACGGTCGAATAAGTGAAATTGCTGAAGTTTACCGCAAAGGGAAAATTGATATAGCATCTGCTTTCGATGACAAAGTGCTGAAAGCCATTATATATTATGGAAATTTAGAGATTGGTCGCCCAAACAACAACAGTCGATTCCACGCTTCTTGTTTTGCAATGCCCACAGCTGCAGTAAACATATATTTTAGCTTTCTGCCTCTTATGGACGAGATAGAGTCCGGAAAAATAACCGATAAAATCAAAATTGAGGCAGCCGATATGCTTAAAATGATTGCCTTACAAGCATGGACGCAGCCTTTCCGTAACGACGAAACCGACAAAAATGTAGTGCAGATAGAGCGTTTTCGCAGCCATGTTTGGTGGGTCGGTGGTAATGCGTTGGCATATCGGTCGCTTTTGCCGGTGGCATTTATGTATAAATCGGTGCCAATGGTCGATTTGTTGGCCGAAGTTAGCCAAAAGGCGATGAGCACCACTTCTCAAAACACCTACGAAACATCATTTTGGAATGAAGGTTTTACGACCGATGGTGCAGGTTGGGGACATGGTCGTCAATGCCTGATTTGGGGATACCCCATCGATGGCACTTCTAATGCTTTGGCTATATTAAGTAAGTTAAAAGGTTCGCCATGGGAAAAAAATCTTTCGGAGGAAAATATCAATTCCTTGCTAAATTACTTTCAGGGAAGCAATTGGTATTACTACAAAGGACATACGCTGCCATGTCTTGATCGGGGCTCCATGCATTATTCAGTTGAAAAAAAAACAATTCGCACACAGGCCATGGTAAAAACATTACTTAATGATTGGAAGAATTCATTCACAGCAGTTCAACATGACGAACTAAATCAATTTGTGCTCGAAGCCAATAACAAGTCGATAAATCTGTTGAATTATCCGAAAGGCATTTACAGCGGCACAAGGTGGTTTTACAACAATGACGATTTGATAAAGAAAAATGAAAATTACCATCTGATTGTAAATATGGCCTCTATGCGTTGCGATGGCCTCGAAAGTGCAATAAATTTTGCTGATGAATATAATTTTTTTACAGCCGACGGATTGACATTTTTTCAGAAAACAGGGGATGAATATCGAAAGATTATAGGCGGCTGGGATGTAACAGCCACACCAGGGGTAACAGCCCGCGAAGGAATGGACAAGCTGACGCCTGTTACGAACTGGAGAGGCTATTGTAGCAAATTTAATTTTGCGGGTGCAGCCACATCCGGTGGAGAAAACGCTGTGGCTGGTTTTATTTTTGAAAAAATGAATGCTTCCGAAAAGAAAGGTGTAAACGATGAAGGGAATAATAAAGGAAAAAACCCCACACTCTATGGCGTGCAGGCACATAAAGCATGGTTTATTGTGGGCGATTATGTAGTTGCATTGGGAGCTGGAATTAAAAACCTTAAACCTGACTTGGAGGGGACGATACGGACAACAATAGATCAAACAGCCCGCGAAGCCAATATCAATGTAATTAGTGGAGGTAAAATTAAGCTTGCTAAAAAAGGTGTTCAATCATTTTTCGATAATGGCAAACCAGTTTGGGTTCAACAAGAAGGAAAATTTGCCTACACGGTTTTACCTGAATTTACAAAAACAGCTTATTTTGTAAACGAAACAAAAAATGCAGATTGGGTGAAAATGAACAAATCCAACGAAAAAAGAAAGGATTTGCCTGCTAAAGTTGATATTTTACGTTTATGGGTTGACCATGGTCAGCGGGTAAATGACGGAACGTATGGCTATGTGGTGTATTGTGGCAAAGGAACTCCAGCAGCCAAAATGCCATTCACCGTTTTGAAAAACGACACTATTGTTCAGGCAATTCAATCGGCAGATAAAAGAGTTATACAAGGCGTTTTTTATAAAGGCAATACTGCGCTTGTTGGAAACAATATATCTCTAAGTGTATCAGACCCATGTGTTTTGATGGTTGAGAATAAAGATAAAGAATACCTGATTTCGGTACAAGATCCGCAAATGAATAAGGATTTAAAACAAATCACAATTTCAATCGGGGGTGTGAAATATCCAGTAAATCTGCCACAGGGCGAAATTGCCGGAAAGCCGGTTTTGCTTTCAATCAAGAAGTAACATTACAAACAGACAATTTTATATATCATCAAACAAAATAATATTAGAAATGAAAAAACCAAGTATGTTACTTCTTTTACTTTTGACGCTAAATTTACTTTCAGCGCAGAAAACGCCAACTTTGGAATATACCAAAAATTACGAGGCTATCATGCAACGCACACAATGGTGGAGCAATGCGCGGTTTGGGATGTTTATTCACTTTGGTGCTTATGCTGTTCCGGGCAGGGGCGAGTGGGTAAAATCGAACGAAAAACTCACTACCGAACAATATCAAAAATATGTAGATGTATTTAATCCTACTGAATTTGATGCCCGCGAGTGGGCTAAATCAGCCAAAGCAGCTGGTATGAAATATGCCGTTCTGACCGCCAAGCATCACGATGGATTTTGCTTATTTGATAGCAAATTAACCGACTATAAACTCAGCAAAAACTTTGCAGGTCGCGATTTGGTACGTGAATTTTTGGATGCTTTTCGTGCCGAAGGTTTGAAAGTAGGTTTGTATTATTCCATTATCGACTGGCATCATCCCGACTATCCGAATGTGGGCAATCATCCTCAGCGTGATGACAAAGAATATGCAAAACGCAACTTTAATTGGGATAATTATCTGAAATATATGCATGGACAGATTGAGGAATTGACCAAAAATTATGGGAAAATTGATATTATGTGGTTCGACTATTCATTTCCGGGCTATTATGGCGAAAAATGGAAAGCAAAAGAATTGGTTAAAATGGTTCGTAAAAACCAACCTGACATAATTCTGAATAATCGATTAGAGGAAAATCACGGTGTTGGCGGTGCTGCACGAACAATAAATGAATTTGGCGATTTTGATACACCCGAACAGGGCGTACCCGAATCTCCGCTTTTCGACAAGTACAATAATCCTGTTCCGTGGGAAACCTGTCTGACAATGAATGGTGTGTGGGGCTACAGCGAACTCGACAAGAACTGGAAATCGCCCGAACTTATTATTCAAAGTTTGGTAAATTGTGTGAGTAAAAACGGGAATTTGCTGCTTAATGTAGGTCCCGATCCACGTGGGAATTTTCCTGTGGAATGTGTAAACATACTCGCCGAAGTAGGTAAATGGATGGAGAAAAACGGCGAAAGTATTTATGGTTGTGGTGCCAGCACTCTCAAACGACAAGATTGGGGACGATACACGCAAAAAGATAATCTAATTTTTGCCCATTGGTTGTATCCAACTTTAGGTAACATAAACGCAAAAGGGATTCATTCCGATTCAGTGAAAAATGTTTTCATGCTCCATTCGGGAGCCGAACTTGCCACTTATAAAACCTGGTTTGGCGATAAAGCCACCGACAATCTTTTTATACGTACGGGAAATTCACCACAAAAACCCTACGAGTATGATACGGTTATTAAAATTGAAATGAAGAAATAGCACGCAGGGAGTTGAATAAATTTGAAAATAAGATTGCTAAGTTAGTTGATGCACAAAGATTTTTATTCCATTTTGCAGCATGTTTCTTAGTGCACAACCGCTGATGCCCAATCACGTTTTACCCATTATTAAGATGGAATTCATATTATTTTTAAGAAACTTGCCTGTGAACGATTATAGCATAAAATTCGTACTATTTTATGAAATACAAAAATGAATAACACCCTAATTTTGTAGCATAAATTTATTTAATATTTTTTTGTTCAACAATTAATTCTAATTTAAAATTATCACGTTATGAAAAAAATGCACGCATTTTTCAAGTTGCTAATAGGAATGCTATTCCTATTTCTTTCGATTTTCATTCCCGATGTCGGAGCACAAAAAATTCCTATTGCTATATCGGACTTTTCTACCGACATGCAAGGTTGGATAACACACGATTTATCTAACGCTCAAACTTACGGTAGCAGCACGGCATCTTGGTATTGGTATAATGGCACGTATGATGGTACTACCGGATTTGCCCGGATTGTACCACCAACCGGATGGGGTCTCAGAAATTCTTGGTTAATATCTCCCGTTATCGATTTAGCAAATGTAACGGAAGCTGAATTTTATTTGACTTTTGTTCACAGGTATGGTACAAAGGAAGCTAATAAAATGTTATTTTATGCTCAGGACGCCGACAGTATCGATATTAATAAATCCGTTGATGCTGATTTTATCGCACAATGGGGTAGTGCAGTTAAGCTCAATCTGAGTCAGGAGGAAAATGCAGCTCAATTAGGTATTCCGAATACAAATCCTACATACGATGTCTTAAAACTTCATACTACAAGCGCTCAAAATCTTTCGATGTTCGATGGCAAAAAAATTAGATTTGGTATCCATTTTTACAACGTTACATCTAATTCTGCTGCGAACAGCAAAAATTTATATTTCAAATTGGTACAGGTTGCAGGTACAATTAATGATGTTGTTGCACCAGTTATCGATGTTCCAAAAATAGATAGTGTAGGTAACACTTTCGCTCGTGGATATTTACTTACCGATGGTATTACTAAAGTGAACTGGGGTGTGAGTCCTAAAGGACAACCCGCACCAAATATGACTGCTCTCATACAAAATACCGGAACTTCGGCATTTTCTGCAAGCGGCGTTGTTCAAGTCAATGCAGGTGGTCGTGAAGTTATGTTCAACATCAAAGGTCTGACTGTAAATACAGAATACACTTTATTTTATGGAGGTACCGATTTCAGCAACAATGTTTCCGGAGTGAAATCAATAGATTTTACTACAGGCAATGACCTTGTTGCTCCGGTCATTCAGTCGATTGTGGCAACAAATCTCAACAACACCTCTGTAATTCCTGAAGTGGTTGCAGACGAGACTGGTACGTTGGTTTGTCGATTGTATTCCGCTGGTAGGGAGCCGCAGACATTGGTTGAATTTAATGCAGGAACTAACAATGTGAGAACTACAACCATAAAATATGATACAATCGGACTTGCTAAAAAAATTCTTTTTGAAGCATTAGTTCCAAATACTCCATACATTGTTTATGCTACGGTAACCGACTTTACAGGTAACGTGTCCAAAATCTTTAAATCAGAAGCATTTACAACTCCGGCCGATGTTACAGCCCCTGTAATCACATCGATTAACGCTACAGAGATTGGAAATCACGGAGGAAAGTTAAATCTAACAGTTAGTGAGCCTGCTGCTGGTTATGGCAATGTATATGCTTATTGGGCGGCAACAGCAAAAGGTGCAACGCTATCCAAAGAAGATGTAATTTCACGTAAAGGCGCTTTGGCAAGTGGCGTTTCAGCAAAACTTGATTCGGCAACGAAAGCGAATGTCATACCCTTAGACAATCTCGAAAAAGGCACAGAATATACCATTCAGGTTGTTGCTCAGGATGCCAGTCTGAATATCTCAGAAGTGAGCACAGTCAACATTACTACGACCTCAGCACTTGAGTCTTCTTTGATCTTCCTTCAGGATTTCAATTTAATCAATCAGAATTATCATTTCTTAGATGTAGTGATACCTGCTGGTAAAACAGGCTGGGAATCAGCTCCAACTTCATCGGAATCGGGTGATGTTGGTGCGGTTTTAGCTAAGAATTGGAACACTACCAGCACTGAGCCTGCACAGGATTCTTGGTGTATGATTGGCCCTATTGATATGACAGGTAAAGTAGACATTACTGCTGAGCTCCTCTACAGAGCCACTTATGGAGCATATAAGGACCATTTACAAATGTGGATTTCGAAAGGTTACAAAGCCGGCGATACATTCACCATTGATAATTGGACAAAAATTTCGGAAGATAACGATGTTCCTGCTGATAATTTAACTCACACAATCAACAAAGCTGTTCCTGTCGGATTTGATACAGCAGGTGTTTATATCGGTGTGCGTTTCCTTCATACCCGATACAATCATAATTTTAGAGTTGGCAGACTCAAAATGTTTGGAAAAAGTATTGGAACTGCTCCTGCTCCTGTAATTGATTACGTAGAAGGAGTGCCTACAAGTTCTACTACCGCTCAGGTAACATTTGCCGCAAACGACTATGGTCGTGGGTTCTATTATTTGGTAAAAGATAATGGTGAAACCCCTCAAAGCCCTACCATGGCGCAAGTAGTTGGTGGTGATGGTGCAGCAGTGTCAGGCTATTATGAATATACAGCCGGAAGCAACAGTGATCAGAAATTTAATATTACAGGCTTAGAGCCAAACACTAAGTATCATCTTTTCACTGGATTCCGGGATTTGATCTATACAAAAGCCAATTCAGTTTATTATGATGCTGCTACAACCATTATTCAAACGCCCGCATTGGAATTGCTGTCGCTGAAGGATACTGTTATTTATGCTACCAATACTACACCTATGGCAACTGCAAGTACACCGGGAAAAATATACTGGACTGTAAAAGGTGCAACCGATGTGGCTCCGGCTACCAACATAGATATCATTTCATCGTTCAGCTCGAGAGGTTCGCTCAATTATACCTCCATTTTACAGGAAGAAGCCAATTGGACGATATCAAATCTGAAGCCTGATTCGAGCTATGTTTGTTATGCAATTCTAACTGATGCTGATGCTAAATATGCCTCTACTATTCAGAGTTTTGCGTTCAGCACGCCTAAGTTGGAGGTATTGACTGCGCAATATGATTCGGCAGTAGTTTCGGATTCTGTAAACATGACCTATAAAATTCCGTTTAAGGCAACAGCTAGCAGTAATGGAAAATTATATGTATTGCTTACTGACCTTGATGCACCTCAACCGATGCTCGACTCAGTATTAGTAGGTAAGTCAGGATTTGCTTCCGGTTCGTTTACAGTTACAACGCCAAAAAACATTATCATGGAGGTAAGTAAACTAACAGAAGCACAATCAAAAAGCTTCAATGCGTGGCTTGTACTTGAATCTGGAATTTATTACTCTGAAATGTTCAAACTAAGCACCTCGCCTACCTTGGTTCGCAATTTAGCTGAAAACTCAGACTTTGAACTTTGGTCGAGCAATAGAAATGTGGTTTTGAACATTAAAAAGGCTACAAACAAAAATATCCGTATTATGGATATTGCGGGAAGAACGCTGATTGAAAAACGTGTGAATTTAGGACAAAATCAGATTGGTCAGTTCAAAGCAGGCGTATATCTGGTAATGGTTCAGATCGACAATCAGACTTACACAAAGAAAGTTATTGTAAAATAACACCCTAAGAATCAATAGGAACCCGGAAGTCTTTTCCGGGTTCTCTATATTTTTTTTTGATAATTATTATTATCGATTTACTTTTTTGTTAACAACTATGTTGAAATACATTTTTCTCTTCCTTATTGCTTTTCTTTTCTGTACGAATATCGAAGCGGAAGAAGGCACAATTTTCAAAAATCAATTTTTCATCGTAAATAGCGGATATCAAATTGCAGATTACGGTGCTAAGGATGTTAGTTGGACATGGAACAACCGCGTTTTACGGTTTTCAAATTCTTTTGGCACTCCAAACTCCAATTCGCAATATCCTGCATGCGACGAATGGATTTTGTTTGGTCCTTTTGATCTTTCCACTGCCCAAAGTCCTTCTTTTAACTTTATCAGCAAACTGGAATATGGGAATAACGACCTATCCGTATTTGCTTCTACCAATTTCACAAGTCTAATTACCGGCGCTTCGAGCATAAGTGGCGATTGGACATTGCTGAAAGATAAAGCTGATTTGAAACCTACTCTTAACAAAGACACAACAGTCCGTGTTGATCTTTCATCATTGGTTGGTAATAAATCTGTTTATGTAGGAATTCGTTACACCAGTATACTTACAGGAACAGTTTCAACAAGTAGCATTTCGGAGATGAGTGTTACCCGTAATGTAAGTGAATACGTACGCGAAATTTTACCAACACCTCAACTAACCACTGCACGTAACAATATTGATTATTTCAATTTATCTACAACCACCGATAAATGGTCGATTCGCAATGGTTCAGTCAAAGCCTCATCCGGCAATAACCTCTGGTTTGTGTTCCGCACATTCGACTTGAGGAGTTCATCGGATGCGTTTTTTAGCGTATCCTCCTTAATGAATCCTGCCGGATTAGCCGGTCCTGTAGGCCTAAAAATTATGATTACTCCGTCGGCTTTTAAAGCGGGCGACCTTACGAAAGATTTTAATTGGAACGAATATCCAAATTTTGGAATCGACCATAGAACTACTACTGGCGTTGATTATGTAAACTCCGGAAAAATGAGTTTAAAACAATATTTGGGAGGCTATGTTACGATAGCATTTCAATACATTAATGCAAATGGGGTGCAATATCAACTCAAAGATTTTAGGATGTATCATATTCCCGACACAATTGCTCCTGCATTTCGTCAGTTTGCTATCAACCGCACCGCTCACAACCGTGCCGAAGTACTTGTAAATGCAACAGAAGCTGCCACAATGCATTGGGGTGTTTATCCCGAATCATATACCGGAACTCCTACAGTGGAACAACTCAAGTTAGGAACCGGAGCAGCGGTTTTCGGTTCATCCAACTATGCGCAGTCGTTCACAGACAGCCTTTACATCATTAATGGTATTGAGGCAGAGAAGAAGTATAAGCTTTTTGGAATGCTTGAAGACTTGAGCACAAACAAATCAGCGGTAACTGCCATCGAACTCAATACGCCGGCTGTCGATATTATCCCTCCTTCTATCGACACAATTGCGTTTACGAATATTTCCAATATATCTCTAACAGCTTCTATTGGTTTTTCCGAACCCTGCCAATACGTTTCACTTATCAGACCTACAAGTCAGGGAGCTGTTGATTCTACTTATTTAGTTACAAATGGCAAATCATTTTCGTACAAAACAGGTATCAATACGGTCGAGTTTGGAAATCTTCAGAAAAATACAGCATACTCTTTGTTCATAA
The DNA here is from genome assembly GCA_945902955.1 of Porphyromonas cangingivalis. Lineage (GTDB taxonomy): Bacteria > Bacteroidota > Bacteroidia > Bacteroidales > Paludibacteraceae > Paludibacter. The sequence goes on along the minus strand of CAMDNO010000020.1, from coordinate 26,325 downwards.
TAGCCACCGATTTTGCCGGAAACGTTTCGTCAATTCTGGAAAATAAGGTTTATACATCAAATATAGATTTGGATCCACCTGTAATTCAATCCTATGATGTTACGAATATAAGTAATACAGCGCTTACCTTGGAAATCAAACTGAATGAAATATCAAAAATTTATTATGCCGTTCAAATGATTGATGAAGTTCCACCTACCACCGATGGTATCAAAAGCGGCGGACGTGCAAAAGTATTTGGTGTTCAGAATTATAGTCAGGCCGGCAGCATTTTCCAATTTACGGTTTCCGGCTTGCAACCCGGAATAGATTATGTGCTTTATTCATTCGCATCCGATACTATCAATAACCTCTCTCAAATTGTGAGACGGGAATTTAAGACTTTATCGTTGCAGGTTCCTGTGTTATCAAAAAAAATGGATCAGTATATCGAAATTGGAAGAGAAGATACTTTAACTATTGATAGATCAATTTTTAATGTGGCTGGCTATGACAAGCCTGAGCAACTTGATGTGTTGATTTATTCCGGCGAAAATTATCGTGTATTCAATCAAAGCATTATTGCTAACGATGAATTTACCGGTACTTTATCGGTTCTTGTAGCACTTGGAAAAGACTCCGTGCCTATTAGCAATAATATTATATTGAAAGTCCTTGTTGACACAAAAACGGTTGCTGATTCGTTAGTTGCTGTTCGCAGGTTAATGAGTAGTAACAACAAACTCGAGGCATTGAAAGACCTCAGCACATCTATTGCCCTGCTAAATTTGAAAACCGATGGCGATTTTTTTGATGCCGTTTCTTCGTTATCTCCCGCTTATTCAAGTTATATGACTAAGGTATTGGGAGGACGAATGATAAACATCATGGTTGATTATTCAAGAGGAATATTCCGACGCAGAAAACAAATAGAAGTTAGGCATAAAATGTACACTGCATTGGAATATTGGTTGGATCATAAACCCGCTTATTCTGTACCCGAAAGCCCATTCTTATGGCCAAAATACTTGGGAGCTATCCTGCTGGTATTACACGACGACATGAAGAAGGAATATGAAGAATTACCGGAATATCGTGATCAAATAGACCGTATACGCACAAAAGCGAGCGAATTCAATGATTGGTGCTGGAATGGTGCTCCTGAAGTAGGTACTTTCTTTCAACCTTTCGAGGGAAATAATATGTCGAGAAGATTGTGGGGAACCTTTGCCATTGCAGCAGCACTGGAGCAGCCGCTCAAAGCATTGATGGTGCGTGATACGCTCTATAAAAAATTAAAAGTTCAGTACAATGATTCTATCAATAATAGGGCAGGTATAGCGCCGGATGGATCTTATACCATGAACAATGTAAGTGGGGCTCAATGGAATTGGGGAACTTATGGTGCTGATTATGTGAAAGATATAATTGAATACGCATCATTTACCCGTAGAACATCCTGGCGATTAGATCAGGAAAAGTTTCAGATGTTGGGAAATGCACTTTCCGATGGAGCATTCTGGCTTTTCTGGAAAGATTTTTTACCCTATAATCTGGCAGCTAAAAGTTCGACTCTGCCAACTCAGGTTCAAACCAAGAGTGCTTATCTGAGCCTGTTTAACAGTATTCGATATGAGTCATTAGTCAACAATTCCTTATTGAAGAATAATCAACAACTTGCTGACAACTTTACGGCAATGACTCCGTATCAAAATGCCATTGACTCTACAAAATATTTCTGGAATTCGAACATTATGATACACAGTCGTCCTGATTATTATTCAAGTTTGGTTATGCCATCTGTGCGTACAGGTGCACCCGAAGCCTCTTCCGATTCATTATCAGGAGGCAAGAATTGGTTTATGGGAGATGGAACGCTTTTAACGATGGTCGAATCCTCTTCGTATTCACTAACCAGACGAGTTTGGAATTACTTCAATCTTCCGGGATTGACAACAGAACAGCGCCCGTTGACTTCGCCAATGATGAATGGAACATTACCCGTGAACTACGGAGGTATCAACGGAAAAAGTCAGAATAATTTTGCAGGTGGCCTTTCCAACGGTCGCGAAGGAGTTGCTTCATTCTATTATGATCGACCTTTAAATGTGGGCAATCTAATAGGGCAAAAAAGCTATTTCTTCTTCGAAAATGGAATCGTTGCATTGGGTACTGGTTTAAAGAAAAAATCGCCCAATAATTTGTATAATGTAATGTCCATTATGGAACAGGACATTCTGAGTTCGGATTTGAAATACGACGTTGGCACAGGTTTAGTAAGTACGATAAGTAGCACCACCACAAGCTTTACAGGAAGTTATACGCCTGCAAATCCTATATGGATGTACGGTGCAAACAAGGGATATATTTTTGTTCCTCAAAACCAGGGGGATAAAGTTAACATCGAAATTAATCAACAAACGGGGTCGTGGGACGAAATTAATGGAACCTGGAGAAATTACATAACCAATCCTACATGGACGATACCCTACACTACTGAATCTGTATTGTCCATCAAAATCGATCATGGTAAGCAACCTACGAATGCTAACTACGCGTACATGATTTTTCCGGGAGTTTCTGAAGCATACTTTACAAGCAATATTGTTGGAAAAGTTCCTTATAAAATTATCGTAAACAACGATTCTGTTCAAGCTGTTTCGGGAAGTTCCACTTCTTTCCAGATTGTATTTATAAAACCTTGCAGTATTGATTTGAGTCCTAATTTAAGCGTAAAAGTCGATAAGCCTGCTATTATGATGGTTACGGTAAAACCAAACGGACTTGTTGAAGCGCTTGTTTCTGATCCGCTGCAAAAGTCGACTATTCTGAATGTATTATTTAATATTAAGGAAGAAAATAAAGCAGTAGTGAGCGTGCAGCGATTAGTTTCATTTCCGCAGGGAGTACGTAAAGGTGAAGCGGTATTTACTTCTACGGGCGACGTTTGGAGTGTGATACCAGCCAAAACGGATGATGACAAGGTGATTTATACCAAACCGCCAACCGTGCAACCCGCTGATAAAGACAACTTGCAAAATAAAAACAATGTGTCGGGTGTTCAACTTAAAGCTTATCCTACGCACCTTGGTAGCGATAGAATATTGAATTTAAACTATACAATTGAAAGAACGAGTTCGGTGGAAATAACACTTACAAATGCTATGGGTCAACGTGTATTTTACAACAATTCGAGAAAAGAAGGCGGATTTTATTTCGATAAAATCAATTGCAAGAATTTGGTTTCGGGCATGTATCTGTTGGAAATTAAATACGGCGATAAAAAAGGTGTGAGTAAAATTTTGATTCACTAAGATTTTGATAAATAAATAAAACAGTAATAAAATGAATTTCAGTTTTATAATTAAAAAGAACGTTAGGCAATATTGGCTTCTGTTGCTGTTAGCTCCCTTGTTGCTTTTAAATACTGCTTGCAAAAGCGAATTCGACAATTATTATTTCGAGCAAAAAGAAAAAGGGCTCACACTATCTATTAATAGTTTAATGCATGGTGATAGCGATTTCAGCCAATTTGCAGCATTGATTGATAAATCCAATGTTGGTAAATTGCTTGAAAGTGGTCCGGTTTATACCTTATTTGCACCAACCAACGACGCTATTGATGCTTTCAATAATGCCAATCCCGGTAAAACTACCAACGATATGGATTCGGCTACTTTAACCGATTTTGTAAACTACCACATCGTTTTTGGTATGTATTATGAATACGATTTTAATAAACGTTTCAAAAAAGGGTTAGGCAACAGTTACCCCACCCGAATGTATGATGAAGAAACGTTTCAGTACAAAGATGTTTCGGTATTTCCACCTTCATTTTTTGGTGTTGGTTATCAAAAAAACTACTCTTCGGACTATCAAAGACTGTATCAGACGTCGTATAATCCTGCCGACTCAACCTTTAATGTTGATGGGTCAAGTGTTATTAAGCAAAAAATGAATATGGGCTGTACCAACGGTGTAGTACATGGCATTAATAAGGTAATAGTACCGAAGCCAAATATTTTAGAAACATTAAAGTCTGATTCTCGTTTTAGCCTTTATTACGATTTTCTCATGCGATTCGATACACTCATTTACGACGCTGAGCATTCGAGAGTTGTGAATGGTATTGAGCAGAAAGCTTATAAAACGGCCTTTTGGTATTCTGATAAAGGCGTTAGAATAGACTTGGGATTTGACTTTTTGAACGAAAAGGTAGATTTCACATTATTTCCCGCAACCAACGACGTATTAACAGATTTTTTTGGTCCTTATCTTTCCAATTATGGAGGCTCATTTAACAACATTCCAGATGATATTGTCGTGGACTTATTGAAGTATAATCTGGCAAAAACATCGCAATACGCAAACCGTCTTTATCTGAAGGATATGGAAGCAGGCATTCGTATGACAGATTCGAAAATTGTTTTGCAACCGGAAAATTACCTTTCTGAAAATCCCATAGCTACAAGCAACGGACTGATTTATCCGACCAAAACTTTACTTAAACCACCGCGATTGTCGTCTGTTACAGGTCAGTTATTGTTAGACCCGCAATTTGCGAGCATGAAATATTTATTGGAAAAGGCCGGATATATGAATATACTTTCAAATTCAGATTATGCGTCCAATGAGTTTTTTCTTGGCGAACGTATCCGCTATTCAAAGTCATGGACTATTATCGCTCCATCCGAAACTGCTTTTAGCGACTCTTTGCGGAGTGGTGATTTGCCTTTATCCATTGAAACACTTTCAATAAGTGTACTAAAGGATTACGCTAAATTATTGATTATTCCGGATACCGTTTTTTTAACTGACGCCCAGGATGCTGTTTGGGACAAAGGTGTATTTGTGAAACCATTCAAAGATGGGTATTACAAAACATTGGGTGGAGGCTTTATGCGAAAATTGGGAAATACTTTATATAGCACTTTGAGCAACGGCAATACAGCTAATATTGTGGCTACAGTAAAAGGTGCTAACGGCGTGATTTATATCGTGGATAATATTTTAAATCCTATTCCTGCTAATTTGACCGTTTTTGCTCAGATGTTGAATTATATTACTACGGCATCTAATGTCATTAGTGAGATTACTAATGGCCAACACTCTTCGATGGTGAATGATTTACGAAGCTCTGCCGGAAATATAACTTTTTTCATTCCTACAGACCAAGCTATTGAGAACTATAATGTTATGGTGCAAAACAATCCTCAGCTTAATCTTAAAACATGGAGTTCAATGTCGGCCATCGAGAAGGATCTCTTACTAACAAACCATATAGTTCGAAAGAGTATGCTGGTAGAAAGTCAGACAAGTGTTTACAGCAAGATTGGAAACAGACTTGATATAACAATAAAAAATGGTGAATTTCGTATCAAAGGGCAAAATGTGCAACTACCCGAGGCTAAATTCTTAACCATTAATTTGCAAGGCTCAAATGGTGTATTGCATTTTATCGATCAAATACTATTACCAGAGTAATAAATTATTTTACTGAAAGTTTTAAATCAACTATTTAATGAGAAATTACACTTATTATAAGCTGCTATTTGTGTGCATAGTGTGCATGCAGTTTTCTGTAGGGCTATATGGTCAGAACAAACAGGTTATTCGTGGTAAAGTTACCGATAAAACATCAGGCGAGCCTTTACCAGGAGTAAATATTGTGGAAAGAGACCAAAATGCACGCTCGCTGAATGGAACGGTAACCGACATAAACGGGTATTATATGATACCTGTGTCCCGCAATAAAAATACTGAATTATTGTACTCCTATATTGGATATGAGCCCCAAAATGTTCCGATAAAAGACCAAAATGAAATCAATATTAAATTGATTGATAAGTCGAATGAAATAGGTGAAGTAGTTGTTGTTGCACAAAAAGCATCGAATACGGGTATCGACCGAATTTCAAAAAGAGATATGACTGGTTCTGTCAGCAAAATTGAAATGGGGGAACTTCAAGGTATTCCTATGACATCTGTGGGCGAGGCACTTCAGGGACGTGCTCCAGGTATAATGGCCACCTCATTTTCAGGCGACCCCGGTTCAGGTATGCAGATACAAATCAGGGGTGTTTCGTCGATTTCGGCCAGTAACAAACCGTTGTATGTAATTAATGGAATGCCTGTTATTGCAGAATCAACCAATTCCCTCTCCGGGCTCGAATCAAATCCTATGAGCGATATTCCGCCCGAAGATATTGAATCTATTGAAATTTTGAAAGATGCTGCTGCGGTTACACTTTGGGGTACCCGTGCTACGAATGGTGTGATTATTATTACTACTAAACGTGGTGCACGAAATAAAACGAATGTAGGATTTTCTTCGAGAATTTCGCTCAAAGTTCCACGTCCCAAAATCCCTATGCTGGATGGCGACGCTTACAAAACATTGATGAATGAGGCTGACCAAAATAGAGGAGGCGATACGTATCACAAAGAGGTGGTAACTAACCTACTCGACAATACATCAAATCCTGATTTTGAAATGTACAACAACAATACGAATTGGTCAAAAGCCATCGAAGCACAAGGATATATACAGAATTATTCCTTTAACCTTGCCGGTGGTGGAAACTCTGCCCGCTATCGCTTCAGTACATCTTATGAAAACAATATCGGGCCGATTCTTACAACATCATTTGACCGTTTCAGTACGAATTTCAATCTTGATTACGATATTGCTTCAAATTTTTCCATTTCGACCGATATTTCATTTACCGACTCAAAAACAAACTCTAAAGATATAGATGACCCAAATAATTATATATCAGGAAGTGTTGAAAAAGAGTCATTGGTTCGTTCTCCTGTATGGCCCATCTATTTGCAGGATGCATACGGTGTAACACAGCCCGGACAGTTTGCTTTTCAAAATGTTTTAGTGGACAACGACCGCACCATGTCGAATCCTCTCGCATTTTTGTTAAATAAAATTAGCCAAAGCAAATCCAATCGTTTGCTTGGAAAAATAAATGCTACCTTGCGTCCAAGTCCGGAATTGATGATTCGTGCCGATGTTGGGGGCGATTTTACGGGCTCGAGGGACTTTTATTTTATTCCACCTACAGCTACGGGTGCGGAGTCGGGAGACAAATGGTTGCGATATAATAAAATGAGACTACTTGAGGGCGAAAATTTTAATCTGTATGCAAGGGGAACTGTGAATTATACGAAGGACATCAACAAAGCAAATAATATAAACATCACGCTTTTTGGTTCGATAGATATGAGTAATAGCAGGTCAATATCGGCTACGGCACATGACATCGCTTCCTCGTGGACACCAACACTTTCTACGGCAGCTAATTATTCGGGTAATACCCCACTTACATCCGCTATATCTCAATATAATTTATCCAGTACAGGGGTGAGATTTCAGTACAAATTGTTGGACAGATATATTTTAAGCGGTTCAATGAGCAGAGACGGTTCATCCAAATTCGGACCCCAAAACCGCTATGCTTTTTTGCCTACTTTGTCCGCTCGATGGAGACTCTCGAACGAACCGATTTTAAAGAAAACCAAAATTTTCGATGATTTATCTTTGCGCTATTCCTGGGGAAAAAGCGGGAACGGAAACATTAGTAATTATACTTATTTCAGCAGGTATTCTACAAGCGTCGAGAATGCGTATGCCGGAATTGGAGGTGTAGAAGCAACAAGTATCCGTTTAGACAATATCCGTTGGGAAACCACAACCCAGCAGAACATTAGCTTTTCAGGTGAAATGTTTAAACGCAGATTGAATTTTGAAGTATCTTATTATGACAAATACACATCTGATTTGTTGCAAAAGAACAGCAAGATTCCGGTATCTTCCGGTTTCTCATCGTTGAGTTGGTTTAATTCGGGCGATGTAAGAAACAGTGGCTGGGAGCTTGAAATGAAATATGATGTCATAGCTTCTAAAAAATTTCGTTGGGATATTGGGTTCAATATTTCTACCCTTAAAAATATTATCGTTAAACTTCCGGCCAACAGAGTGAAAGAAGGATTAACTTCCGGTGCAGGAGGCTATTACTTCCGACAAATTGAAGGTGACCCGCTCGGATCTTTCTATGGCTATCAATACAAAGGTGTGTATGCCTACGATCAAGACGCTATTGTGCGCAATGCGAATGGTGAAACGGTGTATAAATTAGGTGGATTCGATGCCTCCAAAGATTTTAATAATGCCAAAATAATGAAATACGGTAGTTATGAATTTGAAGGTGGTGATGCTATCTATGTAGATGTGAATAACGATGGTACGATTGATCAGCAGGATGTTGTGAAAATTGGTAATATGAATCCAGATTTCTTTGGTGGTGCCAATACAACTTTTGCTTACAAAGCTTTTTCGGTATCGCTGTTTTTCCAATATAGTGTCGGTAACGATGTTATCAATTTAGCTCGCATGGGAGTCGAAGACATGTACTCGCTTAACAATCAGAGCCTTGCCACAGCCAGACGTTGGCGCAAGCAAGGTGACCAAACCGATATTCCAAAAGCCGCACATTTGTATAAAAGCAAAATGAATATTTTGGCATCCGACAGGTTTGTTGAAGATGCCTCGTATATGCGACTTAAGAGTATGCAGTGTTCGTATAGTGTTCCACGCCAAACCGTTAAAAAGTTGGGTATGACTACTGCTCGAATATTTTTTAACATAACAAATATGTTTACATGGACAAATTATCTTGGACAGGACCCTGAGGTAAATGGCGCTGTGGACAACTCATTTACAGCTCAGCCGGTAATGTACACCATGGGCTTAGCTCTTAATTTCTAATTTCTTTAAAATCACTTACAATGATGAACAATAAATTTCTTACTATCAAAGCAGTTGGAATTGCTGTAATCATATCTCTATTGACAGGATGCAGTGGCTTTTTCGAGACTTATCCATCGGATGAACTGCTCGAAAAAGATTTCTGGAAAACAACCGGCGATGTGGAATCTTCGCTGATGACCTGTTACTATGATTTAAGACGCTGTCAGGACGAAATGATTCTTTATGGACTCGGAAGGTCTGATATTGTCAGCCCCAGCCCCACCGAAATTCGGAATATTCAGAAAGGCATTTTTACAACGAGCTATAAAATTTGCGATTGGAGTCGTTGGTATAAACTCATCAACGATGCCAATCTCGTATTGGCAAAATCGCCTGAGGTGTTGAAAATTGATCCCGGATTTACCCAGAAAAAATACGAAGAACTGATGGCTGAGGCTCGTTTTATGCGTGCATTCTCCTATTTTAATATGATTCGAATGTGGAAAAACATACCTTTGGTTACAGAACCAAGTTTGAATGATGCACAGGACTTTTTCCCGTTCAACAATCTGAACCGCGATTCAATATTTTCATTTATTGAAAATGATCTGAAATATGCAACAAAATATATTCCTGAAAAGCATGTTGTTACGGGCGACAAAGATATGTCGAACTTAGCTACCCGTGCAAGGGCTACTCAAGGAGCTGCGTGGGCACTTCTATCCGATGTTTACCTCTGGCAGGATAAATACCAGGAATGTATTGATGCTTGCAACATGGTTTTGGGGTCGAGCCTCTACAGAGTATTGCCAAACGAAGATTGGTGGAGTGTATTTGATTATCAAAAGGGAAATTCGGACGAAGCTATCTGGGAACTAAACTACGATAAAAATTTCAATTACACCTTTCGCGATGTGAGTTCGCGTTATGGCTATACACTCGAAGAATGGTTTACATCACAGCTCAAAGCGCAGCCTGCTTTGTCGGCTATGTGGCCGCTACCTGATGTACGCTATTACACGCTTATGGGAACCGCTGGAAACCTTTCCCGTAAAAATATTGGTGCATCCGAAACCGGTAATACTGTTATTACTTCATCAGACAATCCTCATTGGATTATTTATCGATTGCCCTATATTATTTTTAATAAAGCGGAGGCTTTGAACCGATTGAAGGGTGGTGTTGCATTGGATGAAATTAACAGTTTAATTCGATCTGTAGAACTTCGTGCTGGAGTAGTAGATTACGAACCTTTGAGCGGGGGAATAAAAGATGTGGAGGAAAAAATTATGTATTATAAACTCAAAGAAACTGCTTTCGAGGGATCACGCTGGTTCGACCTTGTGCGCATTGGGCGCAGACAATGGAACGAAAACATAACCGGTTCCGATAATTTCTTGGTTCGCAGCATTGTAGATATTATGCCATTAGTTGACCAGATGTTTGTAAAAGGGAATCTGAATGACCCTGAATCGTGGTATTTGCCAATTTTGGAAGATGAACTTCTGCGGAATCCTAATTTAGTACAAAACCCATATTATTCAACATTATAATTTTTAAAAGCTGATTCTTATGAAATTCAATTTATTTAAATTCATAGTGGGTGTAGTCGTTATAATTACATTTGCATCCTGCGATACCGGCAATCCGGTAATTGTGGACACTTGGAAAACCAAGGATGATAAAATTATAACCGAATGGCTGCAGGAAAAGCCTGAACTGAGTATCAGCCTGGAGGCTATGAAGAAGACTTACGTGTTCAATACAATAGCTACTTATGGTCCTTATACGTTTTTGGTCCCCAACAACGAAGCATGGACAAAATACTTTGAACGCCATCAGTATGCGGGTTTGAATGATGTTCCGCTTGCTACGCTGGAAGATATTTTTGAATACCATATACTCCCTTTCAAACGTATGACTGATGCCTTTAGCAATGGGGTAATGAGTGAGGCGGATACAACGGTTACCGGCGATCGCCTGCTCTTGGATGTTACCAAAGGGCTTGATCAGGTGAAAGTTAACAATCGGGCTGAAATTGTAGAGCCTAATATTGAAGCATGGAACGGTGTGATACATGTGCTGAACGAAGTGCTTGAACCACCCACGATGACGGTAGGGCAATACCTTCAATCCAATGAAAAATACAGTAAATTTGTAACTTATCTCAAAGAAAGTAATGTTTTTGATACCCTAACGTACCGAAGAATAACGGTTTATCCGTACAGCCGAAACGAATTTACGGTGATGGCTCTTAGTAATGCCCAAATGGATGATTTGCAGCCGTTTATCGATTCGCTCAAGATTGTTGATAGTCAGTACGAACAAAAAATGGCGCTCGACCCTGATTATGCAACAAAAGTAATGCCCAATCAAGCCTTAGAGCTTGCACGCTCTTTTATACTTTCAGGTGTGGAGTTTACTTCCAATGCTTATTCGGGATTTAAGAAAACCTTGGGGAGGATACCTTATGGTGATGGCTACATGCGTATGAAAATTGTTTCGAAAAACAACCAATTATACATCAACGATAAGGCTATTGTAGATGCAACTTCATCGGATATAATTTTAAAAAATGGACTAATCAACCATGTTGACAAAGCATTTGGATTCCTGTCTGAATCTCCGCGCGAAATTGTTTACAGTGCCGCACCCACTACACGCTGGAATACGACACAAGGAGGTGCAGTTGATCTGAGTTCAACGAATGGATACATGGGCGACGATCAAAACGTATATGGATCAGTTATTCTGAAACCGCAATTGGTTGGAGCTGAATTTTGGGTACAAATCCCCAATATACCTGCTGGTAAATATAGTATGACTCTGATAGTGAAAAAACAGGGTTCGAAAGCTAAAATTAGCGTTGATGGCAAGCCGCTTCAATTCAACGGAGTTGCTGCCGATGGAAGTTATGACTTCTCCTTGCTATTAGGAAACAGAGGTTTGGCTGATGATTTACACAAAACATCGTTGAGTGCTACGAGTTTGTACTTATTTGAAGTGAGTACCGGAAATTTTGTAGTTAGCCCGGGGCAAAACACGGTTACCGTAAAGTTTTCAACCACCTTTATAAATACCGGAAGTCCAAGTATTGCTATCTCGGCTTTTGTACTCGAACCTTATGCCGAATAATACAAACTATATTATTATGAAAATAAATAAATACACAACAATGAAACTGAAAATCAGCACAATACTCTCTGTGTTTTTGTTGTTTGCTGTCATTTCCTGCAGCCGCGATGAGCAGTACGCTTTGAGCACTAACGACGAAAAGTCCATTTTCGAAATTATGGAAAATGCGCCTGAGTGTGCCGAATTTGTAGCTGCTGCAAAAGCATCCGGATATGATAAAGTACTGAAAGGAAACGAAATATTTACGGTATTGATTCCACCTTCAGGGACTTTTGATAATTTGGAAGGCGATGCATTGAATGCTATGGTTTCGAATCACATCGTTTTTGGTCGCTATTTTGATGAAAACTGGAAAGAGTCATTGAAACTGAGAAGTATCAGTGGTAAATTCTACCGCATAATCAAAAGCAAAGAGGGTGTATTACAATTGACTAACAATGATGTTATTACGAATTTCGACGAGAAGATAGTCAATTTGGAAGCGCGCAACGGTGTGGCTCAAAGCATCGACAAAGCACTGATTACTGTACCCAACTTGCTGAATTTAATCCAAAAACTTGATCCTGTAAAATACTCCATTTTTCTACAAAATTACAGTGTATTCGATAGCATTATTGTCGAAAAACAGGACTTGAAATTTGGCCTTGACGATAAAGGAGAAGTTATCCTGATAGCTGATCCATTCAAAAAATACGAAGCATTTAATCCCTCAATCGAAGACAGCACATTTACACTTTTGGTGCCAACCGACAATGCTATAAATGCTCAGAGAGCAGAATTGATTCAAAAAAACGGAGGCCTTGCAAGCCGTATCTCAAAGTATTATTACACTCGATTGTTCCGTAATCAATTGCTTTTGGGAAATTACAATACGACTAATTTATTGCAGGCAGATACCATTTACACCAAAGGAGGTCAATGGGTAGTCGGGAAAAAACTTTCGAAGGATAAAATTGGAGCCGAACAAGTTGCCAGCAACGGTTTTTTGTATGGAACAGATAAAATTATTTACAAACCCATTGCCGCCGACTTTATCGACAGTTTAGTATATGAGGCCGAATGGGCGACCGGTTTCGACGGACATGAAAAAACGCTCGTATCAAGTCTCGAAGTGGAACCAAGCGTTGCCGGTGATGGTCAGATAGTTAACTATTATTTGTATGCTAATAGTCTGAATACAGGAAATAAGTTCAATATTCTGATTCCGAATATTTTTAGAGGGAAATACGAAATTAAATTTGTGTATAAACCTTCGACCATTGTGCTTGGTTTATATCAGGAGGGTAAATTAATTCGGAAAGGACTGAATATGCTAAAATTAGTGTCCGAAGACCCAAACAATACGGATCCAAACTTTTTTGCCAATGCAAGAGTGGGCTACGTAGAAATGCAGGAGGACGGTTATTTAGACTTAGAGATTCGCGTTGAAGCAGGAACTTTCTCCACCCTGCAACTTGATAAAATTGTGTTGGTTCCATTAGAATTTTAGAAATGAAAAATATAGTAAGAAAAATGCTCGGCATGAAACTAAGAACCGGAATTTTGATCCGTAAGTCGGCTATACGCTGGTATATGATAGTTGCTTTTGTTGCAGGATTTAATTTCCTTTTGAATGCACAAGTGTTAAAAGTCAGAGGTATTGCTGTTTCTATGGCACATTCAGAACCGTTGCGCGATATTTCTATTAGTGTAATGGGATTAAGGACTACTCCGGTAGCTACAGATTCGCTCGGACGTTTCTCTATCGAGGTGCCTAATTTGAATGCAACTTTAATTGCTGAATATGTGGGCTTTAAACGTCAAACCATTAACCTGAATGGAAGGGATTCTATTACATTCAGAATGGTGGCCGAAAGAGATTATGCGGTGGAAGATGCTATTCTTGTTCCGGCAGGCACAATGAAGGACCGTGATTTCTCGGGCTCCAGAACTTTTTTAGGAGAGGATTATTTAAATCTCGAAAATACCTCTAGTTTCGATTCAAAGTTGAAAGGAACAGCAGCGGGAGTTCGAAGTATTTCGTATTCGGGAGCACCGGGCTCGGGAGCTGCCATACAGATACACGGTATTTCGAGTATCACCGGCGGTACGCAACCTTTGTTTGTTATGGACGGACTAATTCTCGACAGATATCAGTTCGAAAACCCGATTACCATAGGAGCCTACAACAACCCGTTGATCGATTTGAATCCAAACGATATAAGATCTATTACAATATTAAAAGACGGTGCCAGCACTTCGTTTTACGGAGCCCGCGCTGCCAATGGTGTTGTGCTCATCGAAACAAATAAAGGAACATCAGGAAAAACCTCACTCACAGTTGATATTTCCTCCGGCATGGCAAATCTTACGAATCAATATCCTCTGCTCGATAAATCGCAATACAAAAGTTATTTCAAGGACTTGAATTACAATGCAGGGATGACACCGATGGGGTTTGCCCAAACTTATGGAAAATATTTTTACGAAGATCAGAGTTCTCCCGACTTTTACCGATATTCGAATAATACAAATTGGCAGAATGAAGTTAGTCAGACTGGTATGCAGCAAAATTACTATCTGAACCTGAAAGGTGGCGATCAGGTAACAACCTATTCGTTCAGTACGGGTTATCTCAACGAGAACGGGGCAATAACGGGTACCAATTACAACCGTTTTACGATTGACTTCAACCTCATTTATCGTATATCCGAAAAGATGCGCTTAGGAAATGTGGTAAACTACAGCAATTCAAAAAAGAACTTGATGGATGAGGGAATAAACGTATATTCAAATCCTTTATTTCTTTCGTTAGTGAAATCCCCCATGACAACACCTTTTATTTACAGCGCCGATGGAGTCAAAACAATTACCCACGAGGATGAGGACTTTTTCAGAATGGGCAACCCTGCGCATATAATCACCGATTTGAAAAACGAAGTTGGCGTGAACCGTATGTTGGCAAATATATACATGGATTTTGACATGAGTAAAAATCTGAATGGTCGGATTTCGATGGGAATTGACTATGACCGACAAAGTGAAGCTCGTTTTTATCCCGACTATGGAATTGTGAGTTCCAGCAATGCAATACGTTACTCCGAAGGCAAAGTGAGTAAACAATTTATGATGCAGGTTGATGGTCGATTAAATTACAAAAAATCGTTTGAAAGTGGTCATTATTTAGATATGGTTGCAGGAGCATCCTATCAAAACACGCAAATGAATTATACCTACGGAAAAAGTATAAATTCGGCTGCTGATTATTTTAGCTCGCTATCAAAAGGTGATGCCGATTCTATTAATTCTAACGTGTATGCTTCCATTATTGCATCGCTTTATGCAAGAGCAAATTATTCCTGGAGAAATAAATACATGTTGGCTTTAAATTCTCGTGCCGACGGTTCGTCTCGTTTTGGTGTAAACAATCGTTACGAATTGTTTTATGGCACATCGGGCGCATGGCGTATTTCAGAAGAGTCATTCCTGAACGATATTTCAGCCATCAACGAACTGAAATTAAAGGCCGGTTTTGGCGTTACCGGAAATGATAACATTAAAGACTATGCCGCTTATAATATGTATGGCGGGGCTGCTTATAACCTGCAAGGTGCAACAAAACCGATCAATCTTGGCAATGCCGATTTGCA
Source organism: Porphyromonas cangingivalis (assembly GCA_945902955.1). GTDB lineage: Bacteria > Bacteroidota > Bacteroidia > Bacteroidales > Paludibacteraceae > Paludibacter. Next base: position 10,824 of record CAMDNO010000020.1, on the reverse strand, counting down.
TGGCGAAAGAACAACTCAATACGATTTAGGTATTCAGTTCATTGGTTTCAACTCCAGATTGGGTATAGATTTGGATGTTTATACCAAAGATTCGAAAGACTTGTATTATATAAAACAGCTCCCTTCCATTACCGGATATTCAGGCATACTTTCCAATTTGGGAACTGTCAGAAATAAAGGGATAGATTTGTCACTTTTTGTCAGAGTATTGGATCATGGATTGCGCTGGGATAGCCGCCTCAATCTTGGTATGTACAAAAATACAGTTACCGCTTTGATCGCCGACTACGTTGAGCAATACAACGGTTTTACTGCCATAGCGCGCGAAGGTGAATCTCTGGGTGCATTTTATGGCTACAAAGCTGTGGGTATTTTTGATACCGACAATGAGGCTGCCACTTTGGTTAATGGGCTGGGATATGCACCTTTTCAGGCAGGCGATATTCGTTTCGAAGATAAGAATGCTGACAATATAATCGATGTGCAGGACATGCAGGTAATTGGAAATCCCAACCCCGATTTATTTGGCGGATTTATAAATAGTTTTAGTGTTAAACGATGGACTTTGGATATTAATACGACATTTTCATTGGGAAATGAAGCAATGAATGTAACCCGCTCGCAGCTTGAAGGAATGAATAATCAATATAATCAGACAATCAGAGTACTAAAAGCCTGGCGAAAAGAAGGAGATGCCTCAATAACTGACGTACCACGCATTGCTTTAAACGATCCGGCTGGAAATGCCCGTAACTCCTCTCGTTGGGTAGAAGATGCGTCATTTGTACGCATACAATCGGTTGCTTTAACTTACAGTATTCCTGAAACTTTGTTGAAATCTATTTTTGTAAAATCAGCACAACTGTATGTGAAAGGGCAAAATATTTTTACACTTTCGAATTACTTAGGATATTCGTCTGATTTCATAAGCGGAACAAAATCACTGGGCTATGGTATTGACCAGGGTGCCTTTCCTGTTCCACGTACGATTCTATTTGGCGTAAAATTAGGATTGTAATTTCAAAAAATCGAATTGAATTAATTGAATTAGCATTAAAATGCCATTGATACAATGAAACAAAAACATGATATGAATAAGCAAAATAATAATAATAATAATAATAATACAGGTTTTAAAACAACCGGAATGAAAAGAATAATTTGGACAAAAACACGGATTATATGCAGTCTTTTATTGATTTTCTCGTTAACAGCTTGCGACGACTTTCTGCAAACGCATCCAAACGACGCAATATACTTAGATGAATATTTCAAATCAGCGTATGATATCGATGATGCTGCTCGCGGAATGTACGATGGTTTGCAGGGCTGTGTGGAAAAAATGTTTATTTGGGGCGAAGTTCGTGGCGATCTTGTTTGGCCTGGTAGCGGTGCTGGCTGGGAACTAAAAGAGCTCAACGAAATGAATGTAAGCAGTAGCAATAAACTGACCGACTGGTCGGAATTTTACGATGTTATAAACAGAGCAAACCTGATTATAAAATATGCTCCTAAGGTAACTGCAAACGATTTTAATTTCACAAAAACCGAAGAGATGCAATTCGTTGCCGAAGCTATCAATGTGCGAAGCCTTTGCTACTTCTGGTTAGTTCGCACGTTTGGAGATGTTCCTTTTGTGCTCGAACCCTACGACGACAACTATCTGAATACCAAAAATGATACTGTTTGGAATCAGACCAATGGTACATATACGGTTCGTCAACTACCAGTTTACACCATCGACCCTACCGATGCCGATATTATTCTTGATTCGCTCGAAGCTCAGCTTAAGCGTGTGGAAGGTATTGACCGTACGTATCCACAGGAATTCTCAACCAGCACTACACGCAACTCAGCAATATATACTACGCGTTTCAAGGCCATAGCTAATCTGGCATTGCAGGCCGATATTAAATTGTGGCGAAATAAATATGCCGAATCGCTGACACTTAGCGAACGAATTTTTAATTACGACAAGGCGACCTATAGTTTGGGCAATTATTTGGTAGCTCCTGTTTGTTATAACTCTTCCGGATCACCCGTTCAACGTTGGATTAATATTTTTACAAAAGATGGAAGCCTTAGTCCGGAATCAATTCTTGAATTGGCTTTTCAGACAAGTACGCCCGATTTGAATATATTGCAAAAATACACTTCTTCTCGTTCCGAAGAAGGTGGTCTATACTTAGTTCGTCCTTCTTCCAAAGCGATTGAATATTGGCAAACGGATGTCTATTATGGGAAAACCTATACGGATACTTGTGATATAATGCGTGGTTTGAATGCCTCCTTCACTGGAACTTATAATTCCACAACGCAGGAATGGATAAATCCCGAAATTTTTAAATTTATTGTAAACGGAACCAACGGTCAGCGACGCAATGGGTACGAGAGTGATGCAAACTGGACCATTTACAGAATGGCCGATGTGATTTGCATGAAAAGTGAAGCAATGAATAGATTGGGATATTATAATAATGCGATACAAGCCTTGCAAGGTTCTCCATTTTTCAACGCGCTTACTACTTTTTACGCCTCAAACGAAGGACCTGTGGGGCTGCGTAAAAGGGCGTGTGTTATTGAATACATTGGGCCCAATGATGCAGCACCTGACAAGTTTGATGCCGAGGAAATAATACTTGAAGAAAGAGCTAAAGAACTTGCTTTCGAAGGACGTCGTTGGTTCGATTTGCTTCGAATAGCAAAAAGAGGCGATCAGCTCAACTTGTTCCTCGACGAGATGGAATATGCTGCTCCTGATGGCAAAAAACAACTCATCCGCCAACGCGCTGCGAATCCCGAAAACTGGTTTTTGCCATATAACGATAATGCCCGCAAATTTTTTGTTAATCAAAATTACAGAAACAAGGCTATTGATAAAATCAAAACGTCACTTGGACTTTAGAACATTATTGTTGGAACAAAAAAGAGAGAAGAACCATCAAAACAAAGATTGAAAGCTCTCTCTAAGTTAATTAGCCAAAAGTCCCTCGGCACTTTAATTCACGTAAGTCCGGGAGAGCGAAACCCAATTGACACCAAATTCGGTCAAGCCAAAACAAGATACGGATTGAATCGAATCAAAGCAAAACTCAAAGGAATAAGCGAAAGTTGGATTGCAAGCATCATTTTGGTGCTGAAATTAGTCAAATTGGTGGGATTAGCACTACTGTGAATAATCAGCTTCTACTCTTTCGTAATTACGAAAAATTAATTGTTATTTTTTAATAATTGATTTATATCGAAGTAGCCCTTCTAAATAATAATAGTCGGCATAATTAAGAGGCACATCAATTTCTATTCCTCCCGGCAAATACCCCACTGAGTTTTTCAGAATAAATCCTCCGTTGGATTTATTGGCTGCAAAATACGGTTTGGATGATAAGTTATGGAGCATAGTTTCGGCTGATTTAAAGTATTTGGCATGGAGTTCGTCAGAAAAAGTACAGAGTTCGAGCAAGGCCGATGCTACAATGGTAGCTGCTGAAGCGTCACGTGAAATAGGTTTAGCGGCATCAGGTATATATTTCCAATCAGGTATATATCCCGCTTCGCCCACATTGAAATCCCAGCATGGAATTTTATCTTTTGGCAGATTTTTATGATTCAAAAAGAAATCAGCCATTTTAATAGCCGTATTCAGGTATTTTTTTTCACCCGTAAAGCGGTAACACATCGTAAAGCCATATATACCCCAGGCTTGTCCACGGGCCCAGGTGGAATTGCGCGAAAATCCCTGCCAGGTATCACGGTCGGTAACTGCCCCGGTGGTTAAATCGTAGTTTACCAAATGAAAAGAACTGTAATCAGGGCGAACATGGTTTTTCATGGTATTGTCGGCATGATGAATGGCAATGTCGTAATATTTTTTATCGCCGGTAAACTCTGTTGCTTTAAACAACAATTCCAAATTCATCATATTGTCGATAATAACAGGGCATTCCCAGTTTGCACCCGTGCGCGAAAGACGTTTATTCCACGATTGGATGGTGCCTGCTGTTTCGCGGTAGCGTGTTAGCAATGCATTTGCCGTATTCACAATTACAGTGCGGTAGCTGGTGTCGTTGGTTTGTGCCAATCCCTGTCCGTAGCTCGACATAATCATAAAACCCACATCGTGATGTTTTGTAAAATGCTGAATAGGAGATAATTGTTGTGTGTAAATTTGTGCTTCACGAATCCAGTAGGGATTGTTGGTGTGTGCATGTAGGAGCCAAAGTACACCCGGGAAAAAGCCACTTGTCCAGTCCTGAATTACGACAAAAGCCACTTCGTCCTTTTTGGAACAATAAGTACGTGGAATTAATTTTTTGTCGCCACACTGTTCAATCAGATAGCGGGTTTGCTTTTCGGCACATTTAATTTTGTTATTATACCATTGTGCCTGCACGGGTAGCAATAAATTCAGAAGGAATACAATAAGGACCGTTTTTTTTAAAATCTTTTTCATCTGTAAAAAATTGGATTAACAATGGTTTTCAGCTACAAAGATAAACTACAATTAGTAGTAAAAACGGATAATTTCGTACACTCTATTTGCTGTTTTTTATCATTTCTTATTTTCTTTCTTAAAATGCATGGGCGGTACACCAAATGCTTCCTTAAAACATTTATTAAAATAGCGGGGGGAGTTAAAACACAACTGATAGGAAATGTCGGCCACATTCATTTCGGGATTGTTGAGTAAATAATCGGCTGCCCTTTTCAAACGCATATCCTGAATCAGACTGTTTGGAGTTGTTCCGGCTATGGTTTTAATTTTTCCGAACAGTTTGGTGCGGCTCACACCCATTTCGCGTGCCAAAACATCTACATCGAAACTTTCATCTTCCAGATTTTTCTGAATAATGGCAGTTACCTGGTTGATAAATTCTTTATCATGTTCGTTGGTGACCGAAATTTCTGTATCGAATTTACGATTTTGTTCAAACTTCTTCTGAATCAGTCGGCGCGAATTTATCAGATTATTACTCACCACAATGAGTTTTTTAATCTCGAAGGGTTTGGTCAGGTAACTATCAGCTCCCAAACGCAATCCTTCAATTTCGTATTCGGCACTCTGTCGGGCTGTGAGTAATATCACCGGAATATGGCAAAGTTCGTAGTTTTTCTTAATGCGTGCACACAAATCCACTCCCGACATGCGGGGCATCATTACATCTGTAATTACTAAGTTCGGAGTTATTGCCCGCACTTTATCCCAACCTTCGGCGCCATCAGCAGCAGTTTCTATTTTGTAAATATTGGATAGCGTGTTTTTCAACAATTCCCTGAGTTCATCATTATCCTCCACAATTAATACGACAGGGCGTTCTTCGGGCGAGCTTTCGCCGCCATTTTCTTCTTCCATAAATTCGGTTAGTTCTTCGGCATCAGGTATTTGGTATTGTTCTTCTATCACCGTTTTATTCCCGGTCAACTGTTCGGCAGGAACATGCGCATTGCCCAAAGGCAAACTAACCACAAAATTACTGCCTTCGCCCTCCGTACTTTCAACGGTAATGGTTCCGAAGTGTGAGTCCACAATGCCTTTGGCTAACGATAACCCGATACCTGTGCCACCACCGGCAGTGTTTTCGGCCTGATAAAATCGGTTGAAAATCTGATCTAAATCGCCTCCGGGAATTCCGATACCTGTATCTTTAAAACTTAGCGTGGCAAGGCCTGCATTTTCTTCGAGCGAAATAGTAACACTTCCACCGGCTTCGGTAAATTTCAGCGCATTTATGGTAATGTTGTTTATCACCTTTACTATTTGCTCGCCATCTACCCACACCGGCAGTTTTTCGATGTTCGTCAGAAAACTGAACTCTATATTTTTCGATTCGGCCAATCCTTTGAATAAATTGTAATGCTCGCGCAGCATCGAAACCAAATCAATTTCGCTGTATTTCAGTTTTAATTGTCCCTGTTCCTGTTTGCGGAAGTCCATCAATTCGGTAACCAAATGTTTCAGACTCAGCAAATGACGATGAATATTCATGATTTTGTTGCGCGCTTTGCTATGCATGTTGGGCATGTTGAGCAATGTTTCAGTTTGTGCCAACACCAAGGTTATCGGTGTTCGTATTTCGTGCGAAACATTGATGAAAAAGCGTATTTTGGATTGGTTCATTTCCTCAATTTGTTGCTTTTCCCTATCGCGATAGGCTAATGACGCTCTCAGACTTATGCGCGTATGATATTCTCTGACAAGATAATAAATGACAATAGAAATAATAATAATGTAAAACAGATAGGCCCACAAGCTGACATAAAAGGGAGGTTTCACTCTGATTTTTAGTGTGCGAACTTTCTCAATGTCATCTTTCGAGCGAATTTCGAAGGTATAACGCCCCGGCGATAAACTTGTATACGTAATGGCATGTCCCAAATTTACATCGTTCCATTGCTTGTCGTACCCTTTCAGCCGGTATTGAATACGATCATCGTTGGTTTTGTAATAATTATCCGTAGAAAACATCAGGGTGATGAAATTTTGTGTTGGCTTCAAATTAATTTCGGATGTAAATGGTAGTGCTTGTTTCAGAATTTCGCTTTCGTCGCCCGGATGTACTTCTTTGTTGTTTACAATCAACGAAGTGAGTTGAATTTCATCCGGTTTATTCTCCGGAATCAGATTTTTCTCTTGATAGGTTACTAAGGTTGGTATTCCACCCATGTAAATCTCGCCTGTTTTGGAAACAAATAACCCTCTTTTGATAAGCGATTTGAGTGGAAATCCATTTTGATAAGTCTGTTTTGAAAGACTTTTTTCACGCGGATTGAAGAAATAAAGCGCCTGAATGGTAGAAATAACCATGTTGTTTTGCTTTGTCTCAGCAATAGCCATAATGCTTTTATCTTTTAGCTGCGTAAAATTTTCTTCGTAATTGAACGATTTTTTACTCTCGTTTAGCAAAAGCAATCCGTAGCCATTGGTGCCAAGCCATATTCTTCCTTTTTTATCTTCGTAAAAAATATTGGAAATAACACTGCTTTCGGATTGAAAATGATTGATATTGTAAGTGTAATAAGTGAATTCGGCTGTTTGCAGTGAATAGGAAACCGGATAATTGTTGATGGCAAACCACAACCTACCTTTCGAGTCAATTATTAAATCGTTGGAAGTGGCACTAAACTGACCACTCTGACGATAAATGTACGATGCTTTTCCGGTAGTTTTGTTGTAAGCAATAACGCCATTGTTGGTGCCAAGATATAGAATTTCTGGGCTAACTGCCGCTGCAAAAAAAGCAATAGGGCGTATGCCATCGGCACTAATCGGGTATTTGCGGATGATTCCGGTTTTGGGATCTATGCTATTCAAATCGCTAGTTTGGTCGGCCGCTACCCATAACACATCATCGTACGGATCGGCCACAATTTTTTTGATATAATTCGAACTCAGACCCGAATTGGTGGTATTGAAATAAAAAAGATTTTGTTTAGCAGTGTTGTAGCGGTACAATCCACCACCTTCGGAACCAACCCACATTGTCCCGTAACGGTCTTCGGCTAAGGTGCCAATTGCAGGATAAGTGCCTTGATTGATGCCCGACGAAGCAATGTAATTGTAATTTTGAGTCGATGGATTGAAATAATTAACACCGCCAAAGTAAGTTCCAATCCAAACGGTTCCACGATTGTCGGTATATAAACTTACTATGGATGAGCTTGTAAGCGCATTGATGTAGCCTGTTCGTTTAAACCGTGTGATATTCTCTGTTTTATATTCAATACAAGAAAGTCCTTCGGTGGAACCAATCCATATATTACCTTTGTTATCTTGGGTAATTGTGCGGTTATAACCATTGTTTATGGTTGTTTCATTGGCCGGATTGTACCTGAAGTTTCGGATTATTTGCAGGTTTTTCGGATTAATTTTAAAAACACCGTCGTTTCGGGTGGTGTACCAAAAATTGCCATCACGATCTTTTAGAACATTTCTACCATAAGTTTGTTTCAAAATCACTATTGCCTGCTTTTTTGCCACTGATAAGCGTATCAAACCGTAATTGTAAGATGTTATCCACAGATGTCCTTCGTTATCATCGAAAATGCTTGAAATGCGAATACCATCGAAAGGCAGGTAAAAGGTGGTTTTTAATTTCCGGCTTTTTGTATTGTAACATAGAATTGTATTCTCACTCGAAATCCACAAACAGCAGGCATTATAATAGATTGATGTTTCGTTTCTTTCAATAACCATTCGCATTTTTTCGGTTTTCAAATCAAATTCGATAACACCATAAGATGTACGCAGAAATAAGTGTCCTTTTTTATCGCCGGTAATGTCGATAATGCGGTGAGTGTTGATGGTAACTCCGTTTTCGGTTTGTTGTCTGAATTCCCGCAAGGTATTGCCATCGTAGCAGTTCAATCCATCGTGCGTGGCAAACCACATACGGTTTGTTTCATCCTGATAAATGCCAGGAACAGTGGGATCCGACAGGCCATGTTCAATGCCGATATAGTCGAAACGTAATTCCTTAGAAAATACCGAAACGGAAAGTAAAAGGAAAATGGCGATAATTTGAACAGGCTTTAGCATAGAATGGAAATGTGATTTTTTCAATGTTCAAAAATACAATAATTAAAATTAAAAACCACATAAGGCACATAAGCAATCTTATTATCTCATTGCGAGTAATAACCTTACGGTTTATAAAAAGTTCAAATAAGAATCATAAACTACTTTTTTTTACTTTACGGATGTTGGCTGTGTTTTTACCTTTATTTTTGGTAATTTCCGAAGGAGCGTAAAATTTGGTTATTACTTTTTGAGCATACCTTTTTCCCAACTCAATATTACTTACACGGTCGAAATGCGGGTCGGTAGGATCAATCAGTGGCGTTAATCCTTCGGCCGAAACATAATCGGAATTCGGTATGAATGTGGAAATAGTACGAATCATGTTGTTGAACGCTGTTGAACCTGTTCCGTTGCTTCGCCAATAAGCCAATTCTCCCGCTACCACATACAAATCGGGTTCGTTCAGTTCGGCTTTAAAGTTGTCGATCATGGCTTTGAACTGAGCGGGGTAAGCAGTTACGGCCGATGAGCCACTGTTGCTTTCGCCTTGATGCCAGAGAATGGCTTTTATTTTTCCCCATTTTTGAGCTTCCTTTGCACGTAGCAAAGTGTTTTCGTACAGTTGGTCTACACTGCCCTTGGTCCATTGAGCCATCGAAGATCCTCCACGTGCATTTACAATCAACCCAATAGAATTGGTTGTTTTGCCAACTACGTTCAGCGCAAAACCAAAAGCAGGACTAACCTGCTGCATGCTAAGTTCTTTGCGGATGTTGGAGTATTTATTCATCGGATTCGATGCAATTTCCCAATTTAACCCGACTGTGAGTAAATACGTATTACTAATCGGATTCAAATCGCCTAACGACAGCAGCATAGTTCCGCGCCCTGCCATATTCGACTGTCCGATATACAGATACAAATCCAATGATGGAAGTGTCTGATACACAATTTTATAGTCGGCTGTTGCCGTTTTGTCGCTCGATGTAACACGTACAATTGCCGTACATTCGGTTTCGGTTCCTGTCAGATTATTGGCAGGCAATACACTTATCTGCTGATCCGGATTTTCGGCAGTTACAATAACGGTCGGATTTTGTGCCGGATTTTGTGTATAAGGCAGGTAACAGGTGTAATTTCTGTTGTCTTTGTTAAAAAAATCGAGCTGTGTTCCATTTACGGTGATATTGTTCACTTGTGTGCTGTTGTTTGCCAATGAAACAATATTTCCACTTACCACTGCGGGCAAGTGGAAATTGTTTAACAACACTAACATAAACAACAAACAATGAATTTTGAATCTAAACATATTTATCACCTTAAAAAAAATAGTATTATTTTTACCAATTATCGCTTCTGAAAGAAGAAACCGGTAAGCCTGATGTTCCGAATAAATCACCCACTACGTAATTTTGAAAAGCGTAACGCACTGCCACCGGATTGGGAACTGCTTCGCTTGTTACCACCACTTTTGTTCGGTTCACAATGGCTTTTGCAGGATAAAAAATCTTATCCTCGCCGGCAAGCATAAATAATTTCGATTCGGTGTTTGGGGCATAAATGCCCAGTGGCGCTTTGTCGAAATTCACGGTTACTTCATTGCCTTTTATTTCTATATTTTTAAAAACAGGACTTTCGCTATCAATGCCTTTCAGTTGATAGGTTTTGTTTAAAGCCAGAAAAGCTAACCGCTCGCCTGCTTCGCGTTTTTTGGCAGGATGAATAATTTTTTCTTCACCTGTATCCATCAGCACCGCCATGCCCACATACGGATCGTTGGCAACCTGAGCTTGTGCTTCTCTTAGAAAAGCAGATTCTACGTTCTTCTCGTAAACATAAGGTGCTATCTGGCAGTAGTAAAACGGAATTGTATCTTTCTGATTCCAGGCATTTCTCCAACCTTTCATCATGCTACGGAACATGGCAGCATAACTTTCAGGATGAAACCTGTTACTTTCGCCCTGATACCAGATAACTCCTTTGATGGTATATCCAACCAAAGGATGCATCATGCCCTGATATAAAATGGTAGGCACATGCTGTGGATTTTTCATTTTAGTTATTTCTTCCGTTTTGGAAGGAATGATTACCTCCGGAAATTCACTCAACATTTCTTTGGTCATCCATGCTTCAACCATTGATCCGCCCCACGAAACATTTATAAGTCCAACCGGTACTTTCAGCGATTGTTGCAATAACCGCCCGAAATAATATGCCGTAGCGCTAAAATTGCGCACCGTTTCGGGTTTTGACTCTTGCCATGCTGCGTCAATGTCGTATTGTGGTTCATGCGCCGCTTTTCGGGGTGC
>CAMDNO010000019.1 GCA_945902955.1 Porphyromonas cangingivalis | reverse complement strand
GAATTAATCATTTTATCTCTCATTATTTACACTGCTAAGATACTAAATATAAGTGATATACCAAAATAAACCTCAATTAAATTTCATTGTTTTTTATCACAATATAAACAGAAACAACATTCTCGTTTTAATCTGTCAAAGTAGAATTAAATAACAATGATATTTGTCAAATATCTTTTGAAAATGATTCTAAATCATATTTTTCAAAATATAAAAGAGATAATTTCTACATAACAGAATATGCTAGTATATTTGAAAATGGTACGATTATTTATATATCCACATTAACAAATATAAAAGGAATATCAGATTCCTTATTTAATATATCAAAAATATCCAACAGAATAAAACTAAAGAAATAAAAAATGAATGTAAAAAAAATCAATACAAAAACTTCACTTTTAGCGCTATTTTTAACTGTAGGATTAATTATTTTAATGACAAGTTGTTTAAGTGAAAAAAACGGTTCTTCAAAATCAGGAGTTAACTTATTCGAAACTTTTTTTGTGGGCGAAGATGGGATTCAATATTTCATTAAGCCTTTGACATTTAATGATTATAATAAAAACCGATTAATTTTAGATATAACATTTAGATATAAAGATAAAATTAAAGATTCAGTTTTTGTAAATATCTCATTTTTAAATACCGAAATTATAAGAGATATAGATAGCATAAGATTATCCAATAATACAGCAACCATAGTTTCTAAAAACATTAAATATCTATTCACAGAAAGAAAGCAATCTAAATTTAATTCAAGATTTACAACAAAAAATCCATTGTTAGATATATACAGATTATTTGATAATGAAAATTGGACTATAACTGTTTATAACAAAAAAACAAACAGTAAATATTATTCATCAAAAAACACTAAAATTAAAATTAACAAATTAAAATATGGGATTTTTATGCTTTTTTAAAACTCTTCATTCAAAATGTACTAATACAAAAATTAAGTTATGAAAAAAATCAATAAAGTTATCAGTTTTTCTTTGGCAGTAGCTATATTATTTGCAAGCTGCTCAAGTTCTACAACGATTGTCAGCAGTCCGTCTAATGCAAAACTATACGTTGATGGTGAAATGGTAGGTGAAACACCTTATAGACATCGAGATTCTAAAATAGTAGGAAGCACAACATCTGTTAAAATTGAAAAAGAGGGATATGTGCCATTATTTTCAGATTTCACTAAAAATGAGGAGGTTGATGTAGGAGCTGTAATCGGTGGACTTCTAATATGGATACCATTTTTGTGGACAATGAAATATAAGGCTGTTCACAATTACGAATTGAAGCCAATTTCGACAGGAATTGATAAAAATTCTGATTCAGAACAAATTAAAAACAATTCAAAATCTAAGGTTGATAGGCTTCGTGAGTTAAAACAACTTCTTGACGAGAAAGTCATCACAGCAGATGAATTTGAGAAAGAAAAATCTAAGATTTTAGAATTGAAAGACTAAATTAAAATTAATTCTCGCTTCCCGCTCTTCGTAAAGTAAAATCTCGCATTGATTTGGGCGTTGACTCCGCTTATGTACGGTGGGAAGCTGGGCTCTGCATATTAAAGATATCCCGGTGCTCTGCACCTTTGGGTGGTTTGGGATTATATTAACACTACAAAGATTACGCTACGCTGTAGCTAAAAACGGCGATTATTATGGGAGCGACTCAAGTAGCACTCCGAATATTAAAATCCAACAAAACAAATCTTCGTTAAAGGTTGGATTTGTAAACCGACTACTCAATCTGCTGAATTTCTTAGTTGAAGATCAGCTGATTAATTACAACAAAAAAATCAAAAAGATTGGTGTCAATTTCGTATTGAGTTTGTATCTTTGCATTATCAAATCAGTAAAATTTACAGCAGAATGACAGTAACAGCCCAAATAGATATTAGCACTCCTACCGGCAGAAAGATTGTTAAACAATTGGAGAATCACAGTCGCGTAGTGAAAATATCTTATAATAATGAATTACCAACTGGTGCAATTCCGTTAGATAATGCAGTAGAAGTTATTTGGAATCAGCTTGAAACAAAAATTGGCTACGACATTCGCACCATCAAAAAATGAAAAAATTTAGGGTTGCAGTATCGCTAAATGCACAAAATGACCTTGATGAATTAACGGATTTTATAGCATATAAGTTAAAATCACCACTCACAACTTTGCGATACACGAATGGCATAATTGCTGTAATGAAAAAATTAAGCTTTCAAGCTGGTTCAATTTCAATTTCTACGCATAAGTTTGTTTTACAATATGGAAAATACGCTCGTCATGTAACTTACAAAAATCATACTATTATTTAGACAATTCAGGGCGATAATGTTGTAATTGAGGGTGTTATTGCAAGTTCATTGATTTCAAAATAAGAACTTTAAGCCTTCCTATAGTTGTTGATAGTTTTAAACTTACAAAAAAACCGAACTTCCTTTTTATCCCAAGGCAAGTTCGGTTTATTTATTATTTACAGATCATAAAATATTAATCGTAAATGTCTTTTCTGTGACCTAAAGCTATTATATCTATCACAAGTTCAATATCATAAATGTCATAAATTACTCGGTAGTTTCCAACTCTAATTCTAAAACCATCTCTTCCTTTTAATTTTTTAAATCCGTATGGGCGAGGATTTTGACCTAAAGCCTTAATCGCATCTAGTATAGGATTTGCAATAATATCCGAAAACTTATCTAAAGTTTTTTGAGCTTGTTTTGATAAAACGATATTATATACCAACATTAATTGTCTTTCGAGTTTTTAAATAATCATTAAATGAAATTCGTTCGCCTGAATCTTCTTTTTTAGCCGCGTCATAAAGGCGTATATCATCTAATTCATCTAACTCGTCGAGTAGCTTTTTATAATCCTTTTCGGGTAAAATAACCATTTTTCGCCCGGCAGTATCCTTTATGTATTGTGGTGATAGTGTTTGCATAATGTTTAAAATTTATTGACTGCAAATTTAGAAACTTTTTTCAAATTCACAAGTGAATATGTATTAATTATTGACTTGCTCACGACCCCGCTCTTTGAAGCATTTGATCTCGCACTTAGCGCTGTCCGTTTCTTTAATTACGGTCAACAAATAGGAAGTTTCCTGACCTCCAAATCAAAAAAACACTTGTATTCAAAAATTATTTATTTTTTAATGTTTCACTTTCGGGCAACTTCTCGTGTTTTTGTAGCGTATATAAGAAAACAAAGCGAGCAATGTAACTTTCGATATCCTATTTCGTGTATTTACGGCGTTAAAAGCAAAAGTTACATTTCAAGTGGAAATACCCTGAAACTCAAGAAAACCGAACTACTCATTTTTATCGCAAGAATAGTTCAGTTTTTTTTTGTCTATTCGGGGCGCGACTTAGAGTCGCACTCCGAATATTAAAATCCATCAAAAAAAATCTTCATTAAAGGTAAGGATTAGTTTACTACCTTTTCAATCGGCTGAATTTCTTAGTTGAAGTTCGGTTGATTGAGATTATTACAATAATTATTTACAGTGTTTAAGTGTCAATTTCAAAAGATGTTAGTATATTTGCATCTCACTCTAAAAGTACAGAATTATGATAGTAACTGCTCAAATTAACATAGAAAGTCCAACAGGAAGACGCCTTGTTCGCGAATTAGAAAAACATCATAAAGTTGTGAAGTTGAATTATCAAAATACACCTGAAATTGAAGATTTTACAAGTCAAACATACACTTACGACGAATTTAAAAATAATGTAAAAATTGAATTTAAAAAACGCTATGGTGTGAATTTCGATGAGGTATGAATAAATTTAGAATAGTTTTTTCAGAAGAATCAAATAAAGATATTCAAAAATTATTTGACTTCATTGAAGTAAATTATAAAGCGCCATCGACTGCCAAAAGGTATATTGTTGGATTATTCTCTACAATAGATTTACTATCAAATTCGGCAGACTCGTATCCAATACAGAATCATAAATCTTTTTTTAAATATGGCTTATTTGTTCGAAGATTGAACTATAAAAAAATGGTTGTTATTTTCACGTTGGAAAAAGATGTTGCTTTTATTCTTCGAATAATCCCAAGCTCATTAGATATTTGAATATCAATTACAATTAGCGATGTAACTTTCGATATCCTATTTCGTGTATTTACGGTATTTAAAGCAAAAGTTACATTTCAAGTGGAAATACCCTGAAACTCTAGAAACCGAACTTCCTTTTTATTCCAAGGCAAGTTCGGTTTTTTTATGTCTATTCGGGGCGCGACTTAGAGTTGCACTCCGAATATTGATTTGTATAGTTATATCGGATGCGTTTCAACATAAAACTTGAATCACAGCCGATATTTTATTCGCAAACAATATTTACATGCATTTTGTTATTCTATCAGCAAGAAGTTTAGTATATTTGCAACTTATAATTTTCAAAATTTGAAGCTATGATTCATACAGTTCAAATAAATGATGAAACTCCAATTGGCAAACGCATTTTAAATGATTTGCGCAAACATCAACATGAAGTAGAGTTTAACAATAAAGCAGAAATAAATTTGCCACCTGAAGGATATATGACTGGTGATGAGTTTTTTTCAGGCATCAAGAAAGAATTAATGAAAAGATGTCAAGAGAATGGTTTACTACAGTGAAAGGGCTCAACAAGATCTTATTGAGATTTTTTGGGGTTTAATTACATGGGAAAAACATCCTCTGGAATATAGCCATGCAGTTGCCTACTTAGATGACATTTATGAAGTTTGTAATTCGCTTGACTACACAAATTATCATGCCAGCACTCAATATCAACTACACAAGCAATTTGGTAGTAAAGTGTATAAATATAAGCGCAATAAAAATACCACATGGTATATTATTTATGATTTTGATATTTCAAATAACAACCTGCTAATTAAGCACATACTACCTAATCATACAACAATAGAAGAATTCTAATTAATCAATTCTACTCCGTACAAAAATTAAAAAGCACTTAAAATAAAACAGGAGTTTGAAAACAAACCGAGCGATGTAACTTTCGATACCCTATTTCGTGTATTTACGGCATTAAAAGCAAAAGTTACATTTCAAGCGGAAATACCTTGAAACTCAAAAAAACCGAACTTCCTTTTTATTCCAAGGCAAGTTCGGTTTTATTTTGTCTATTCGGGGCGCAACTTATAGTTGCACTCCGACTGTGCATTTCAAAACACAAAACGCGAAAAAAATTTATTTAATCGGTATATTTTTCAAGGTTTCGACCAAGAAATCCCAGAAAAGTTGCACGGTGGCAATGTTTACTTTTTCGTCGGGCGAGTGTGGGTACCGAATGGTTGGGCCAAAGGAAATCATATCCATTTCGGGATAATTTGTTCCGAGAATACCACATTCCAGTCCTGCATGAATAATCATAATTTTGGGTGTTTTGCCAAATTTATTTTCGTAAACCGAAGTCATTTCTTTAAGAATTGGAGAGTCGAGATTTGGTTTCCAGCCCGGATATCCACCCAAGAATTCTACTTTAGCACCCGCCAAAGCAAACGTACTTTCGAGCATCGACGCTAACTCTTCTTTGCGCGAATCTACCGAACTGCGAAGCAACGAGCGCAATTCAATTTTTTTGCCATCCGATTTGATGATAGCTAAATTGTTCGATGTTTCCACCACTGTTGGCAGTTCTGGAATAAAACGATAAACTCCATTGAAACAAGCAGATACAGCATTTACCAAATCATCTTGAACTTCCTCAGGAATAAGTCCGGTTGGCAAATCAACCTCTTCGGCAGTGAGCGAAATGTTTGTTTCCACGCCAGCATATTCCTGCACAAATAGGGTCTCCATTTCGTCGATAAATTCCATTATATCGTCCACAGCTTCTTCCGGAACAGTAATTACAGCAAAAGCTTCGCGTGGTATAGCATTACGCAAGCTTCCACCAACAATACTTGCTAAGCGTGCTTCGTAATCGACTATTGCAGTTTTCAAAAATCGGAACATCAATTTATTCGCATTTGCACGTTGCAAGTGAATATCCACTCCTGAGTGTCCTCCTTTTAAACCTTTGAGCGTAACTTTTAGGGCCACATCGCCTTCGGGTATTTCAACTTCGTTGTATGCAAATGTAAAATTACCATCTAAGCCTCCAGCGCAGCCTACATAGAGCTCTCCTTCATCTTCCGAGTCCAAATTTATCAAAATATCGCCTTTCAAAAAACCAGCTTTCAAAGCAAAAGCACCATGCATACCTGTTTCTTCGTCAACCGTTACAAACATTTCGATAGCTGGATGTGCAATGTCTGTAGATGCTAAAATTGCCATCGAAGCTGCCAATCCTATGCCATTATCCGAGCCCAAAGTAGTATCTTTAGCAGTAACCCAATCGCCATCAATATAAGTTTCGATAGGGTCGGTTTCGAAGTTGTGGGCTATGCCTGAGTTTTTTTGCGGAACCATATCCATGTGCGATTGTAACACCACTGCTTTGCGATTTTCCATGCCCGGGGTAGCCGGTTTACGTACCAAAACGTTTCCAATTTCGTCGCGTAAAGTTTCCAATCCCAACGATTTACCATAGTTTTCGAGGAATGTACCAATTGCTTCTTTTTTGCCCGAAGGACGTGGCACCTGTGTAATGCTGTAAAAATTTTCCCAAAGCCTTTTTGGCTCTAAATTAAGAATTTCACTCATAATGTTATATATTTAACGTTGTATTTTTATACCAATTTTATTCATTGCAAATATCCGTATTTTTTTTGAGAATACCAATTTTTGCTATCTCAAATATTATATTGTAATTTTAAATACCTATTGAATTTTATTAATTAACAATTTTGAAACAGATATTGTTTCTGATATAAAAATGTAAATTTACACAACAAACATTAATATAAATATCTTAAAGCGTTGAATTACAAGATGTAGAATAATTTAGACTAATTTATTTATAAACAATTTTTCCATAAATTCTGTTTGGTAATTTTGTTCAACAATTTTGTCAAACATTTTTATCAAACAATATATACAGAGCAATGAAAGAGAGTGCTACCGAAGAATTAATTATTAACACTGCGAAAAATATTTTCTTTTTAAAAGGAAATTACAATGCTACTACGCAAGATATAGCCGATGCGGCAGGCGTTAACCGAGCTTTAATACATTATTATTTCCGAAGCAGGGAACAGTTGATGGAGGCTGTACTACGAGAAGCAACTTCGAAAATGAACGAACGCTTGTTTATGATAGCGCAATCGAAAGTAGAATTTAAAGAGAAAATAAGCAATTTGATTAGCCTCATTATTGAGGGCATGCTTGAAACGCCCTATTTAGAAAATTTTGTTGTAAATGAGTATATCCGATTAAATTTAACGTGTTCTAAGAATCCACATAAAGATTTAATTGATAATTATTTGTGTGTATTTTTAGATGAGGTTAAGGCGGAAATGCAAAAGGGTACTATCCCAACTGTAGAACCGCTTCATTTTGTAATTAACCTGCTTTCGTTGTGTGCTTATCCCATTAGTATGCGTCCACTTATACAACATACATTTGGCCTGGATGATGCTTATTATCAGCAATTTATTCAAGAACAAAAAAATATAATTTTCAATATTGTCTTTCGGGATAATAATGTAAAATAATTTTTTAATCAAAATATACTATTTAATAAGAGGTAATTAGTTTTAAAAATAAAAAAGTTAAATGAGAAAAATTAAAATCAACAAACCATTTATGCTGGGCATACTCCTTTTGTTGGGAGCGCAGCTGCAAGCACAGAAAATGTACACGCTGAGCGAATGTATTCAGCAAACATTAAAAAATAATTTACAAGTAAAAAACAGTGAGTTGGACGAAAAATCAATCAACTCGCAAATTACAGAGGCGAAGAGTGGATTTTTACCCTCGGTAGATTTAAACGGACAGTATCAGTATTACATCACCATTCCAAAGATGCTGCTGCCTGCCGAAATTTTTGGAGGACCAGTGGGGCAATATGCGCCCGTTTCGTTTAGCTCCAAACAAACTACGGCTGCTAATATTCAGGTGTCGCAAGTACTATTTAACCAGAAGGTTTTTATTGCGCTCAAAGCTGCAAAAACAGCAAAAGGTGTAACAGAATTGCAATTGGCTAAAACCAAAGAGGATTTGATTTACAACGTTTCGGCTGTATATTACAACCTACAAGTTATAAATGAAAATTTAGCCATGTTGGATAGTAATATTGTAAGTATGGAAAAAATGCTGGTTATTAACAAAATACTCGAAGCCAATGAAATATTAAGCAAAAGTGCTTACAAAAGGCTCGAAATTAATTTTGAAAACCTTAAAAACGAACGCGAAAATCTCCGTTTAGCGGGCGAAAAGGCAACAAACCTACTCAAGTTTTTAATGCGGTTGCCAATTACAGATGCTTTAAAAATAAGTGGTTTCGAAACTATCGAAACAAAGTTAGCTGAATCGTTACCTAATGTGGATAAGCGTACCGATTTGCTTCTTATGAATAAACAAATAGAAATAGCTGGTTTGGAAAAGAAAATTGCCATTGCCGATTTTTATCCCTCATTGGCAGGCGTTTACAACTATGGATTGACGGGCTACAACAAAGAATTTTCGTTTACAAATACGATTAACGACAGTTGGCAAAAAGGGAGTTATGTGGCGCTACAACTGCGAGTTCCATTGTTTAGCGGTTTTAGCCGTTTGCAAAAACTTAAGCAAAAAGATTTTGGTATTGAGAAAGCAAAAAACAGCTACGAATTAGCAAAACAATCTGCTCTCAAAGAGGTGTCGGACGCAACGAATAACTACCAAAGTCGCTTAAACTCATTCGAAAACACCAAACGAAGTCTTAGCTTGGCAAAAGAGCTTTACGAAAACTCGAACACAGAATACCGAAACGGAATCATTTCCATTTCCGATTTATTACTTATACAAAACGACCTCACTACAGCACGTACAAATTATAGCAATGCCATGATTAACTTGCGTTTAGCCGAAATTGAATTACAAAAATCAAAAGGAGAATTAGCAAATAACAACTAAAATATTTAATTAAAATCCCATGAAAAAAAATATTATTATTATCATAATCATACTTGTTGTAGTGGCTGGCGCTACTGCTTACAAATTGGCGACCAACGTAGAAGTGGCAAAAAACAAAGCCTATATTCCCGAATTATCCAAAGCTGTGGTGGTAAAAGCACAAACGGTTGCAAAATCGGATTTCAGCTACGAATTTACATACTCTGGAAGCTTTATTCCCAACCGCGAAATAATGCTTGTTCCGCAAGCGCAAGGCGAAGTAAAAGGCGTATATTTTAACGAAGGCGACGCTGTGGGCGAAGGAAAACTATTGTTGCAAATAGACGATGCCATGTTGCAATCGCAATTGATAGCTGCCAAAGCAAGTTTCGAAAATGCAAAAACAAATTATGAGCGTTTTAAAAAAGCCTCTTCAAGCGATGGTGTAACTAAAATGCAGGTAGATGGCAATTACTTACAAATGAAAGCTGCCGAATCGCAACTCAAACAATTGGAAATTGGCATTAGCAAAAGCAAACTCACAGCTCCTTTTAGTGGCACAATTACCATGCGAAATGTAGAAAAAGGCTCGGTTGTTGGCCAAATGGCAGTGGCCCGTTTGACTGACATTTCGTCGCTCAAATTAGAAATTAATGTACCCGAAACGGACATTATCTTTTTCGAAAAAGGAAATACAGTAAGCATTAAATCAGAACTTTACCCCTCCGAGAAATTCCAAGGCAAAGTAGAATTTGTGTCCGACCGCGGCGACGAATCGCACAATTATGTGGTGAAAATACGAGTGGCCAACAACGGTAAAAACAAACTGAAAGCAGGTATGTACGCATCGGTTACTTTGGCAAAAAAAATGACAAATTCATCGCTAAATATTTCCCGATTGGCATTATTGGGTTCCGCCAAAAAGCCTCAGGTGTATGTGGCTGATAATGGAAAAGCTATACTTCGCAACATTGTAGTAGGAAGAAGCAACGGTACCAACATTGAAGTGATAAGTGGCATTGCCGAAGGCGAAAAAGTAATTACCAACGGACAAATTAACTTGGTAGATAGTTGTTTAATAACCGTTGCCAACTAAAACAACCCCTAACCCCTAAAGGGGAATTTTAAGACTTATTCTCTTCATTTTATACAAACTTGGTCTTCACATCCCTTTTAGGTGACTGAGAGACCGTATTATATTAAAATTATGACTCTTACCGAAATAGCAATTAAACGACCCTCACTGATTATTGTGATTTTCACAATCCTTATCTTGGGTGGATTATTTTCATACAAGCAGTTGAGTTACGAGCTAATGCCACCTTTTACGGTTCCTACGCTCGTTATTTCAACGCCATATCCGGGAGCTTCACCTGCCGATGTAAACCAATCGGTTACCAAAAAAATTGAAGATGTTATCACCGGACTCTCACAAATAGTAACTACTTCGGCGCAATCGTACGAAGGAGTGTCGGTAGTGATAGCCGAGTTCGAAAATAGTGCCGACATGAGTGATAAACAACAGGAAGCACAGCGAAAAATAAACAATATTTTGTCGACATTGCCCGAAGGTGTTAAAGCGCCGGTGGTAACAAAAGTAAGCCCCAGTGAGGAGGCAATAATGCGTATAACGGTAGTGGCAAAAATGGGCGACCGTGAGTTTTACGACCTGATAGACAAACAAGTAATGCCGCAACTGAAACAAATAGATGGCATTGGCGATATTTCGGTTACGGGAGGTTTGCAGCGCGAGATAAAAGTGAATGTAGACAAAGCCAAATTGGCTTCTTATGGCATTCCGCTTTCGCAAGTTACGCAAGTAGTTAGTAGCGCAAATCTCGATTTCCCGACAGGAAAAGTAAAAAATGCAAACGACCAAATTACGGTTCGTTTGGCTGGAAAATTCAATTCAGTAGAACAAATAAAAGAATTGGTTATTGCCGTTAATCCCAAAGGGGGAAACATTCGCTTAGCCGATTTGGCTGAAGTGGAAGATGGCGTAAAAGAGCAAAAAACCATCAATCGATTCAATGGTGTAGACGGTATTGGGCTTACCATTACAAAGCAATCGGATGCCAACGCTGTGAAAATAAGCAAAGAAGCTAAAGAACGTTTTGCCAAAATTGAAGAAACTTATGCTGCCAACGGACTTAAATTCAATATAGCCCAGGACGCTTCAGATATGACCTTGGATGCTGTAGATGCAGTAACGCACGATTTAATGATTGCCATTTTGTTAGTGGCCCTCGTAATACTTGTATTTCTTCACAGTTTGCGCGACTCCCTTATTGTGTTGGTTGCCATCCCAACTTCTATTATTTCCACATTTATTGCCATGTACTTTTTCGGGTATTCGCTCAATTTAATGACATTGTTGGCCATGTCCCTGGTAGTTGGTATTTTGGTCGACGACTCGATTGTGGTGTTGGAAAACATTCATCGCCATTTTGCGATGGGTAAAACAAAACGACAAGCAGCTTTGGATGGTCGTAACGAAATTGGATTTTCGGCTCTCGCAATTACTATGGTCGACGTGGTGGTATTTTTGCCCATCGCTTTGGTCGATTCCGTAATTGGTGATATTCTCCGACAATTTTCGGTTACCATTGTAGTCTCTACCCTTATGAGTTTGTTTGTAAGTTTCACGCTTACACCATTTTTATATTCTCGTTTTGGTAAAAAAGTACAATTAAATCGTAAAAATTGGCTACACATTCCCCTTTTCTGGTTCGATGCTGCGGTGGAAAGTACTATAAATTGGTATGTAAAAATGCTAAGTTGGGTACTACGTCACAAACGAATCACGGCCGCAGCCGTTTCCATTCTGTTTATAATTACAGGCTACATAATGAGTTTGGGAATTTTGGGACAAGAAATGGTTGCAAATGGCGATGGTGGACGTTTCACTCTTAAATTAGAATACGACAAAGGGCTTACATTGGCACAAAATAATATACGAACGCGCGAAATTGAGAATTTTCTCCGAACACAGCCCGAAGTGTACAGCGTGTTGGCCAATGTGGGTGGTGCCAGCGATAACTTTATAACCGAAATGGCAGGTATTAGCAACGAAAACAAAGCGGTGCTCACAGTAAAACTGATAGACCCAACATTGCGGAGCATAAATACCGAAGATTTTATGTTGGTAATGCGCAAAAAGGTGGAAGAAAAATTTCCAGCGATTAAAGTGAATACGGCTGTAATCGGAATTATGTCGGGTCAGGTAGAGCCTATCATGCTCATTTTGAGTAGCGAAGACCATGATGCAATGATGCATACGGCAGAGCATTTAAAAGTTATTATCGATAAATTGCCTGGTGCCATTGATGCCAGCATAACGGTACAAGAAGGGAATCCGGAACTCAATATTCAAATTGATCGCGAAAAAATGGCAAGTCTCGGACTCAATATGGGACAAGTGGGCATGGCTCTTCAAAATGCCTTTACAGGAAATACGAATGCGAAATATCGTGACGGACTCAACGAATACGATATTAATATTCGATTAGATGCTTTTGATCGAAATAGTTTAACTGACGTGTCCGGTTTTATTTTTCAAAACAATCGAAATCAAAAGATTACACTATCGCAATTTGCTACTGTAACGCAAAGTAGCGGTCCGAGTATGGTGGAGCGCAACAATCGACGCACTTCTGTAACTGTAAAAAGCAATGTTTTAGGTGTTACTTCGGGCGAATTGGCACAAGATATTGATGCCGAAATTGCGAAAGCCAACTTCCCCAAAAATGTGGAAATAAAATGGAGTGGAAATGTGAAGCAACAAGGCGATTCGTTCACTTCGCTTGGGTTGGCACTTTTGGCAGCTATTGTGTTGGTTTACTTGGTAATGGTGGCACTTTACAATAGCTTCGTTCAACCATTTATTGTCTTTTTCTCGGTACCCGTGGCGCTAATTGGAGCCTTTTTGGCGCTTAATCTCACCATGAGCTCCATGAGTATTTTCACCATGTTGGGGCTTATCATGTTGCTGGGCTTGGTGTCCAAAAATGGTATTCTTATTGTCGATTTTGCCAACGGACTAAAAGCCAAAGGCATGGATACAGTAAGCGCATTGTTAGAGGCAGGAAAAGAACGGTTGCGCCCAATTTTAATGACTACCATTGCTATGGTTTTTGGTATGATTCCTATTGCAATAGCTACCGGAGCTGGTGCCGAATGGAAAAATGGGCTTGCATTGGTATTAATCGGTGGTTTAACTTCGTCCTTGTTGCTCACCGTATTTGTTGTGCCAATGGCATACTTAATCATGGAACGCATTCAACTTAAATTCTCGAAAAAGAAAATGTCCGACGAGGAAATAAGAGAATTTGAGAATTTGAAAATGTGACAATTTGAAAATTTGCCCCGATAGTTATCCGGATTGAAAATGATTTGCAGCAATAATTTGATATTTATTAATGCGTCATATTCGACTTAATATCAATACAATAATTAAATTTTTGTAGTGCTAAATAATAAAAAAACGCTTCTGTATTTTTAAAAATACAGAAGCGTTTTTAGTTGGTAACTATCTTAATTTACAAACTCTCTAATCTAAAATTTTCGCCATCGAAAACACCGTACGAAAACAGCGAAACAAAATCGCCAAGGATAATCACGCGGCTTTTATTTTTCAGCTGTAAATCGAGCAATACATGTCGGTGCCCGTAAATAAAAAAATCGATATCGGGGTGCGATTCGGAGTAATTTTTGGAGTATATTACTAAATTTTCTTCATATTCGCCCAAGTATTTTCCATCGTAATTTTTATGCTTTAAGCGGTTGTGTTTCGACCAGTTGTAGCCAAAACGTTGCCCCCAGCGGATGGGAAAATAACCAAAAAGAATTTGAGCTGCCTTACTATGAAATATTTTACGAATAAACTTGAATTTTCCATCGTTATCCAATCCATCGCCATGCGCTAAATAGAAACGTTTACCCAAAATATCAACCGTTTCGGGGGCACGATGCACAATAAGCCCTATCTCTTCTTCCAAATATCCAAATGTCCAAATATCATGATTGCCCGTGAAAAAGTGAATTTCAATGCCGTCGTCAATCATTTCGGCTAATTTGCCAAACAAACGCACATATCCTTTTGGAACAACAGTTTTGTATTCGAACCAAAAATCAAAAATATCACCAAGCAAATAAATTACTTTTGCCGTGGGACGTACTTTTTCGAGCCAACGAACCAATTTACGTTCGTGCTCAATTTTATCTTCCAACAATAAAGAGCCTAAGTGGGCATCGGATACAAAATAAATCACTTCTTTTGTTCTTTTTTCTCGTCAGGAAAAGTTAATTCATTCTCTACTTCGTTCATGCCTTTTTTGAATTGGTTTACACCTTTACCAATGCCTCGCATTAATTCAGGTATTTTTTTTCCACCAAAAAGAAGGAGAACAACTAAGGCAATGAGAATGATTTCGGGCATTCCTAAGGCAAATAAAATGATTGCTGTTTGCATAATATTCTTTGTTAAATTTATTGTTAATACAGACCTTTCAAGTTTTTTAAACCTGTTAGCTTTATAAGCTGCAAATATACAATCTTTTTGCTCAACTATCTATGTTTGCGCTATTTTTGACCTTTTTAAAGCAATTTTTTATCCATTTTTTTGTCAAAACAGGATAAAAAACGCTCATTTATCCATTTTTTTACCGTATATTTGTATGTTTTTTCCGCAAAGTATATTTTTTATAAAAAAAAGATATTTCACTAGACGGAAACACATATCTAATTAATTGAATTTAAATTCATTGCAGTAGAAAATGAGCGAAGAAGTAAAAGAAAATGGTAACTCCGATTACGGAGCAAGCAGTATTCAGGTTTTAGAAGGATTAGAAGCAGTTCGTAAACGTCCAGCAATGTACATTGGCGATATTGGCGTTAAGGGATTGCACCACCTTGTTTATGAAGTAGTTGACAACTCAATAGATGAAGCATTAGCCGGTCATTGCGATACAATACACGTTACTATAAACGAAGATAACTCCATTACGGTTGTTGATAATGGTCGCGGTATCCCGGTGGATATGCACGAAAAAGAAGGCAAATCGGCGCTCGAAGTAGTAATGACAGTGCTTCATGCCGGTGGTAAATTCGATAAAGATAGCTACAAAGTTTCCGGTGGACTTCACGGTGTGGGTGTGTCGTGCGTAAATGCACTTTCTACCTTGCTTCATGTCGAAGTTTCGCGCAATGGAAAACTCTATATGCAGGAATACGAATGTGGAATTCCTAAATTCCCCGTAAAAGAAATTGGAACTTCAACGCACAATGGTACTACGGTTACCTTCCTTCCAGACTCAACTATCTTTATCGAATCGGTTTATAAATTCGATATTTTGGCAAGTCGACTTCGCGAACTTTCTTATTTGAATGCAGGTATTACACTTACACTTACCGATAAACGGTCGATTAACGAAGATGGCACTTTTAAATACGAATTATTTTACTCCAACGAAGGACTTAAAGAGTTTGTTGAATACATCGACGAAGCCCGCGAAAAGCTTATTGATAGTGTTATCCACATTATTACCGAAAAAAACGGTACACCAGTGGAAATTGCCATGACTTACAACACGTCATACAACGAAAATATTCATTCTTACGTAAATAACATTAACACCATTGAGGGTGGAACGCACTTGGCGGGTTTCCGTCGTGGGTTAACACGTACCTTGAAAAAATATGCCGAGGACACAAAATTATTAGATAAATTAAAAATTGAAATTAGTGGCGATGACTTCCGCGAAGGACTAACTGCCGTAATCTCCATTAAAGTACAAGAGCCTCAATTCGAAGGACAAACCAAAACCAAACTGGGCAACAACGAGGTTATGGGTTCGGTCGAAATGGCTGTGAGCGAAGCACTTGGTAACTATTTAGAAGAAAATCCAAAATCGGCACGTATCATTGTCGATAAAGTTATTTTGGCAGCCACAGCCCGCCATGCTGCTCGTAAAGCACGCGAAATGGTGCAGCGCAAATCGCCACTTTCGGGTGGAGGCTTGCCAGGTAAATTGGCCGACTGCGCTGATAAAGATCCAGCAAAATGCGAGTTATTCCTTGTCGAAGGGGACTCGGCGGGTGGTACGGCCAAACAGGGTCGTAGTCGTCAGTTTCAGGCAATTTTGCCTTTACGTGGTAAAATTCTGAACGTTGAAAAAGCCATGCAGCATAAAGTTTTAGAAAGCGAAGAAATTCGTAATATTTATACTGCTTTGGGTGTAACAATTGGTACTGAAGATGATAGCAAGGCACTAAATATGGCAAAATTGCGTTATCATAAAATCATAATTATGACCGATGCCGATGTAGATGGAAGCCACATTGCAACGCTAATTATGACTTTCTTTTTCCGCCACATGAAAGAGTTAATTGAGCAAGGTTATTTATATATTGCAACACCACCACTTTATTTATGTAAAAAAGGAAAAGTGGAAGAATATTGTTGGAATGATTTGCAGCGTCAGCAATTTATCGAAAAACATGGTGGTAATGAAGGAGCAATTCACACACAACGCTACAAAGGTTTGGGTGAAATGAATGAAATTCAATTGTGGGACACTACCATGAATCCCGATAATCGTACATTACGACAAGTAACTATCGAAAATGCTGCTACGGCCGACCACGTTTTCTCGATGCTTATGGGCGACGATGTAGCTCCTCGCCGTCAGTTTATTGAGGAAAATGCAACGTACGCTAAAATTGATGCATAATAATAAGTTCACAATGTTAATTAGTTCATAATGTTAATTAGTTAGTAAAGTAAATTAATTCATCGGGTTTATATTTAAAAAAAAACAATCAACAGATGAACCTGATAACGGATAAACCAATTAACAGATGGACCAATTAACTAAATAACTAAACGATGAACATAGCCGTTTACTGCTCGTCGAGCAACCACATAGCACAGAACTATTTAGATACCGCTTTTGAGCTTGGTAGTTGGATAGCAAAAAACGGACATTCGCTCGTTTTTGGTGGGGCTACGGGAGGTTCAATGTCGGCAGTTTCGGAAGGTGCTGCCGCCGAAAATGGCACAATTGTAGGCATAATTCCCGAAGCCGTTGAACGCATGGGTCGCACAAATCCATTGTGTACAGAGCTATTAGCTGTAAAAACAATGGGCGAACGAAAAGAGCTGATGAAAACTCGCTCTGAGGTGTTCGTGATATTGCCCGGGAGTTATGGTACTTTAGATGAGTTATTCGACGTATTGGCTTCGGGCATAGTGGGCGAACACAAAAAAATCGTTATTATTCTCAACGAAAATGGTTTCTACGACTATCTCTTGAAGCAAACAGAGCGCATGCGTACCGAAATGTTTATTCCGGTTGAGTATTTTAAGCCATTGATTGCAAACAATTTAAACGAATTATTTGTTTTAATTCAGAATTAGTAAATATTAAATAGTAACCCCGATAGCTATCGGGATAATAGTAAATATAGTTATGAATCTTTTCTGGAAAAACCTGTTAGGTAAAATTACACCAACCGAAGTGCTCGAAAAACAAGACGATGAGTTGGTTATAGCAATGAAGCGCTACAAAGAGGTTTCGAAATCGGTAGAACTCGAAGAGTATAAAAAGCTATTTCATGAAGTAAAAGCTGCTGCCTTTATCGAGAATAAAAAGACGCTACAGAACCGCAAATATAAAGATACCGAAGAGTATAGAACCACTAAAAAGTTTTCGAAACTAAATAATTCCTCAAAAATAAAAATTTATTATGAGGTATTAAATTCTACCGAATTAAAATCGTTTTTAGCTTTTGAAAAGTCGCCCGACTACGAAAAATTAGGAAGCAAAAAGGAAGTGGCAGCCTCTCAACTCCTACAAAATCACAAAGCCTTTGAAAAATCGTCGAATTACAAAATTTATTGTCGTTTTCACGAATCGTTTGTTATAAAAGAATACGAAGAGCTTAAAAAGAAAGTAAAAAGCGAGGAGTTTATTGCAAATAACGCTTTTTGGTCGAACCCACAACGATGGCAAACTACTGCTGAATATAAAAAAGAACAGCGTTATTACGAATTAGATAAAAACCCCGATATAGTTTTTTATAACAACGAGAAACCTGAAAGGTTTGAGGCTTTTTTGAACCAAAAAGTTACGTTCGAAGATCGTTTTAACTGGAATTCGCTCAGCAAATCGTCGTGGAATTTTGGTTTCCATTATAAAAATCCTAAAACAATTAAAAATCACTCGTTTACGAACGAAAAACAAGCCAACAACGACGGTAAAAATAGTCAGGTGCGAGATGGTATTTTAACTATTAGCACTAAAAAAGAATTGTTAACTGCTCGGGCATGGGATAAAGCGAAAGGTTTTGTGATGCAAGATTTCGAATATTCCTCGGACGTATTACAAACAGGATCTCTGTTTCGACAAAAAGGTGGCATTTTCAGTGCCAAGATTCGTTGTACCGGAAATGTTAATCATGCCTTTTGGCTAGGCGCTGATGGAAAATTACCTCATATCAATATTTTTCATTTCGATGGTAAAAAAATTAGTGTTGGAAATGCCTACAAAGAAATTTTCGACAGCACTAAAATTACAGGTATAAATCCTTCTCGATTTTATATTTACACCCTTAAATGGACTAAAAATGAGCTTGTTTGGATGATTAACAACATTGAAGTATACCGAACAAATGCCAATATTCCTCAAGAAGAAATGTTTTTAGTTTTCAATTCATTTTTACCTCAAACATCGGATGGCGACGAAGGACTTTTGGAAGTCGATTGGGTAAAAGTGTATCAAAACTAAACTTTCGTAAACATCGAAATGAGTTTTAGAATTACGTTTTTTATTTTAACAGCTGTATTTGCTTCATGCATTGATACGGTTGAATCTCCTTATCCTAACATCTCACCACAATCTATCCAAACTCCCGCTGGTTTAGAGCGGGCTACTGCCTCTTCGTTTGTTATTAATAACAAAGCCTACATCGCTTTAGGCCGTCAAGGAGCAAAAAATGCTGTTGGGCTCACCGATTGCTGGCAGTTCGACCCATCGGATAATTCGTGGCTACGGAAAGCTGATTTCCCCGGCAAAGCAAGAGTGGGTGCTATTGCCGAAGTTGTTGATGGAAAAGCATACCTTGGTTTTGGTTACAATTCGGGTGTAGGTATTTATTTAAACGACACAACTTCTTTCGAAGATTTTTGGATGTACGATCCGGAAAATGATAAATGGACAAAAAAAGCGAATTTTCCAAAGAAAACACCCGAATTAGATTCACCCGTGGTTTCGTGTTCGAGCTTTGTGTATCGTCAATGGATTTATGTACTTGGCTTTGGTGTCGATAATTATAAATTCAGAGATGTATGGCGCTACGATACAAAAATTGACACTTGGGAGCAAATGTCCGATTTTCCTGGCGAAAAGCGCGCCGTAGGAGTGAGTTGTTCCGATGGGGAAAAATGTTTTTATGGCACCGGATATTATGGCTCGAATACGAATGATTGGTGGGAGTATTTTCCCGCTACGGATAGCTGGAAGGAACGTAAACATACACCAGATGATGGGCGAGTTAACGGATTAGCATTTTCAGTAAAAAACCGTTTTTTTGTAGCCACAGGACGAAGATATGGCGGGACGCAAACAACTGGATTTTTGTACAATGACATTATGGAGTATGATGCACTAAAAGATGTATGGTACAAAAGAGGTACCATCCCAACCTTGGGTCGCGAAAATGCCATAGCTTTTGTAGTTGGCAACAATGCTTTTATTGGCTTTGGCGAAACAGAAAAAGACAGATTAAACGATTTATGGAAATTTGAACCGTAATTTTCATTAAAACAATGTTGGTGTGAAAAAGACAATAAACGTATGTGTTTTACTGTTTCTTATTTTAATAGGT
Source organism: Porphyromonas cangingivalis (assembly GCA_945902955.1). Taxonomy (GTDB): domain Bacteria; phylum Bacteroidota; class Bacteroidia; order Bacteroidales; family Paludibacteraceae; genus Paludibacter. The sequence continues at coordinate 20,276 of CAMDNO010000019.1, read as the reverse complement.
AGCAGTTCAAGTGCCCAAACTGACTCTATTCGTTATCAAATTGAAATGAAAGGGAATGCTTCAAGCAATTCTAATTCTCCTTTTTGGCTCCAAAACAATCAATATGGCGTGATACCTTTTGATCCGAACAGCCTAACTTTTTTTGCAAAAATAGAAAAAAGTAAAACGGTTTCAGATAGAATATTTGACTATAATTTTGTGTCGAGTGCTTATATAAACGTTGCTAATAAAACTTCGGCTATTTTACACGAACTATATTTAAACGGTCGCTTATGGGTATTCAATGCAAGTGTGGGGATGCACGAAGAAAATTTTGGAAATCAAGATGAAACGCTTTCGGGAGGCGGTTTCTTGTTTTCGAAAAATGCACGTCCGATGCCCAAAATTTTTATTGGAATAGAAGATTTTACACCTCTTTTTTTCAAAAACCGATTGATAGAAATAAAAGGAGGCGTTTCGCACGGTTGGTTTACCGACCAGATATATACGAATGACTTGCTGATGCACCATAAATATGGTAGTGTGCGTGTGGGAGGAAACAAAAGCCCTATCCATGCACAATACTCTTTAGACCATGCAGCACAGTGGGGAGGAAATATTCAGGGTGTAGGCGCTCAACCATCTGGCTTCAACGACTTTGTCGATGTATTTTTTGCTCGCGGCGGCTCTTCAGCATCTACACTTTTCGAACAAATTAATGTGGGTGGAAATCACATAATAGCTCAAGGCTTAAAATTAGAGTTAACCGTAAAGGACTACGAACTAAATGCTTATTGGCAGCATGTAGCCGAAGATAAACCGATACGGATACTGTGGAACTCGGTAAACGTAACAGATGGTTTGTGGGGAGTTTCAATTAAAAATAAAAACTTTCCTTTCGTAAAAAAACTTTTATATGAGTATTTGAATACTACCGACCAATCCGGGCCTTTTCACGATATGGATGGGGTTGTATATGGCGGTGCCGATAGCTATTTTAATAATTATTTATACCAAAATGGCTGGACACATTACGGACGAACTATTGGTACACCTTTCATAACTTCTCCTGTGTATAACAAAAATAAGGAGATTCAGATTATAAACAATCGTGTTAAGGTTCATCATTTTGGCATCGAGGGCGAATATAAAAAGTATTATTATAAAGTTCTGAGCTCATTTACAAATAATTATGGTAGTTATTCCGACTACCCAAATGAAACAAATTTAAGTTCAACAAATATGCTTTTCGAAATAAATAAGCATTTCGAAAAGTTATTTAATTTAGAAGCTGGTATTTCGGTTGGAATTGATGTAGGTGAAGCTTATGGCAATAATGTAGGAGTATTATTTAAAATTAGTAAACGTGGGGTATTGTTTCCACACTCAAAATAAAATTTTTGAAATATATTTATATCCAAATGCAACAAAAATATACATTCCCAATAATTATCAATTATATAAATCTCATTTCGGCTCTTAGTTTGATTTTAGGGTTTATGTTTTCCGATTTTTCATTCGACAGAATCGTACTTATTGTATTTTTTGCAACGTACATTATTGAAATTTTTACTGATAAAAAGATTCAAAATTTCAAGTTCGATAAAAAAGCTATCTATTTTTTAGTGATGTTATTTTTCTTTTTATTGGCATTCATATATACCCTATTTGAGAATAGTACCGAGTATACTCAGTTATTAATTGAAAAAAGATTATCATTATTTGTATTTAGCATAGTTGGATTATTGGGCTTTAATCATTTATTTAAACTAAAATATTTTCTCTATGCCTTTGTTTTCACTTCGTTAATTACCATAATTTATGTCGTTTTAAGAGTTAATATTAGCGACTTTATTATGCTACCAAATCGTGCAGAATTATTTACTGCCATGAGAGTTGAATATGTAAATGGGCACATGATTTTCGATTTTTATTTGAATATAGCACTTTTGAGTGGTTGGGTCTTACTTAAAATGAATTGGAATAAAATGTCTTTTTGGTATCATGTATTTATGATTGCAATTTTAATATTCATTTTAACAATTTTATCACTTACCGAAGGTCGTAGTGGCTTTACAGCTGGCGTGTTGTTGTTCATTTCATTAATTTCGTATGAAGTAATTAGACGACAAAAAGCAATTGGGTATGTTTTTTTATTAATTGTACCTTTAATTTCTGTTTATATTATTAAAAGTCACAATCGAATGTCTGTAAACGAGCTCAAAGGCGAACCTCGTATTTTTTTGTGGCAAAGCGGATTAAATGTTTTTTCGAACAATCCGGTTTTTGGACTTGGTATAAGCGATGCTCAAGTTGCCTTTGATGTTGAAAGAGTAAAAAATCAGGGCGATGAGTTTAAAATTTACACATCAAATTTCAAACATGTCGACTGCCACAACCAATACATTCAGACTTTAATGGAATTTGGAATTTTTGGTCTTATCATACTATTATTCCTATATACTTTTCCGGCTTTTATAGCCGACCGAAGTAATCAAATTTTTTCAATTTTTGCACTTACGCTTTGTGCTTATCAGTCAGTATTCGATATGTTTGCTACCGGTTCATTCAGTTTTATTTTTGCATTTTTAATGGTGCTTATGCTTCGCAGTAAGGGGGAAATAAGTGTCCTTGAAAGTCAAGAATCGTAGTTATTTTGTATATTTGTACTTTATAAAACATCTTGTATAATTCTATAAAAGCACTTAATGTGTTCTATTACAATGCTTTCAATCATTATCTGCTCAAAAATAGGCACTTTATCCGATTCATTTAAAAACAATATTCAGGAAACTGTAGGTTGTGTTTACGAATTGGTAGTCATTGATAATTCAAATAATGATTACAGTATTTTTTCGGCCTACAATCGAGGTGTTTCATTAAGCAAATTCTCCAACTTATGCTTTGTGCACGAAGATGTAGAATTTGTTACCACCGATTGGGGGCTTCGGGTAATTGAACATTTGCAAACACCTGATATTGGTTTTATAGGCGTGGCTGGAGGACGGGCTGTATTGCGAGTTCCGTATGATTGGTCATCGTTTGAGTCGATGCGAAACATTATTAACTCACACTATACCAAAAATAATCAGCGCGTAGATTCAAAAACACTTCGTCCGACTAATCCTCAAAACGTAAAGGAAGAATGCGTGGTGCTCGATGGCGTGTTTATGTGTGCAAACAAAGCTTTATTTGATAAAATATCGTTCGATGTACAACTTGGAGGGTTTCATTGTTACGATTTGGACATTTGTTTACAAGCTGCAAAAAACAACTATCAGAATTACATGGTTTTCGACATTGATATTAGGCATTTTTCACTTGGAAATTTCGACAAATCTTATATCGAAGCAATACTTTCATTCCACCGGAAATGGAATCCGTTTTTACCATTTTTCGATTTAACTTACGACGAGGATTTTATAAATAATGTGCTATACAAAGCAGAGAAAAAAACAATTCGAAGATTCAAAAAACGATTAGTGCGTTCGCGAATGTCGTTCAATGAAATTATACCTATTGTAAAGCATTTTGTGCGACTAACCGGCAGAAGAATAGACCGTTGGATGTTGGTTTTTATTTATATTGAATTAATTTTTCTTCGCATTGAGTCGACATTGCGCAACAAAATGGCAGCAAAATAAATGTTGATTTAATAGCTTATTTATATCTGTACAATTTCAGTTTTATTAAAAATGTGAAAAAGTCGAGCCTGTCCAATTAAGCTTGCCCATAGTGTGAATGTGCTTGGTGGGCCTATTAAATAGTCGCATAGCGACATTATATAATGGTCGATAAACCAATTTTCTTTTGATATAAGTAGGTTCTGTGTTTCTTCGAATTGAAGCGAATCATTTGAAAATAAGATAAATAATTGCTTCTCTTTCCCTTGATTTATTAATTGTTTTGAAATACTTTCCATTTGGCCTTTGTACATTTCATCGTCGTAGTAATACGCTCCCTTTTTCCATGTTTTATAATCTCCTCTGCGAATATGAATTCCGATTAATGTATAGCCATTTGATTTGAAATTTTTTACCTTAGTTACAAATTCATTTTTATTGATAAAATCAGGCTTGAGTGCATATTTTAAAGCCATTTCTTTTTTGTGTTTTACAGCTAATTCTGGCACTCTGAATGCCCATCCACCTGCATAAACAATGTCGTTTTTCCCAAAAGCTTTCAAAAGTCTCTGTTCACAATTGGGTTTTGCTCTATCGAAACGTACAAGTTTCAAAAATCCAAATTTTGAAATTATCCAAACTATGGAGAATACTTTTTTTACAAATTTACTATGATGAAATATCGGTCCCAGCAAATCTATTTGAAGTATTTTCAAAAATCGGTTAGTTTCGGACGAACAAGGGTCTACATAAAAGTTTGCCATATCCGAAAAGGTCGGGTTATGGAACTCAATATTATGTTCTTTGCAAAACACTTCAAAATGGTAATTTTGCACCAGCCTATTACTCGAATTACCGTTTGGTTTAATTACAATAAGCTTTTTAGTGCTCTTAAATTGAGTCATTGAATAGCGTATTTTTATTTTTTAAAAAACAATATTGATTTATACAATTTGATAAAAAACACTTTTAGTTTTATAAATTTCATGTCTAAAAAAATCCCTTTCGCTTTAAGTATTTCAACAAAATAAGCTGTGTTTGCAACAATTTCATTTGTCGAAAATCCTGTTTTAGCCATTCTTCGAATGAGTTTTTTTAATCTTTCCTTTTCAATGTTCTGAATGTCATTCGCTGTATAGTTCGCTCTATCTGAAGTAAATAATGGCAGTTTATGAACCCATTTTTTATATACTTTTATCAGGTTCTTGTAATACCTATCATCTTTGAAACCAGCAGAAAAATGTTCGAGTAAAATATCGTATACTACAAAATTGTTGTAGCCAACCACAATAGCTTGAATTGAAATGTCGTAATCGTAACTATGAAACCCACCTAAACTTTCATCAAAATTTAGGTGCGAAAATAATTCTCGACGCATAGATAAAAAAACACCATCAACAAGAACAACTGACTCACAAAGCTTTGAGTTATCTGCTGGCTCTTTTAAATAAGCCGCCTTTTTGGCTTTTTTATAATGCTGAATTATATGGATATAGCGATTTTCGTTCGACCATTGTGCAGGAACATTCGTGGCAATTTTACCTCCTGCAACTCCTACAATTCCACATCTATCTTTATTTAAGTGCCCGATTAAATTAATTCCCCATTTGTTGGTTCGAAAAAACACATCTTCGTGTACAAAACACAAATATGGGTAATTACTCAGTTTAACACCGTAATTATAAGCTGAAAACAGCGAGTATTTATTTTCGGAGTTATCAATCGTAACTATTTCATATTCAACACCTATTGTAGATTTTATATTTTCTTCTAATGCTGTTGAAATATGTTTATTCCTCGAACAAATAATGATGGAAATCATATTTTGTTAGTAATTTTAAAATTTAGAAAAAATATATATTCATATTTTTGAAAACAATTAACGCACTTACGCTCAGTCTCATATAAAAAGTTTAAACTTTCTGGCTAATTCGTACTTTTGGTTTAATACAAGACGAAAGAATATTTTTTGTCGAAAATTCCACCTTTTTTTTACTTCATCAAATGCAGGTGTGCCTACCATACTGCGTAAAATTTCTGTCGCCTGAATGTGTGATTTTACATCATCTCTTCGAATAATATTCCGAATTAAAAACCTATAAATGGCATACGACTCTTTGTGATATACCCACCACAGCAATCGTTTATCAATTTTGGTATCGAGAGCATATTTTTGGTAAATATAAGATACCACAACCTGACTTATTCCAAAAAAAAGCTGTGGATTATAACCGTTTAACGTTACGCTGATTTTCGAATAACGATGACAAGCAACTATATCGCTTATTTGTACAAAATTTTTGATATTTGCTACCACATCAAAGGTAAATAAAAAATCTTCGCCCCCAGAACGCAATTCTTCTACAAATTTTACATCTTTCAAGGTCGACTTTTTGAATAAACACATCCATACATAGTACCATCTTTTGTTTTTACCACGCATATATCGGTAATAATCAGTGAGTGGGTTTGTATATAATTTTTCGGTGCTATTTATTTCATCTTTAGGCAGTTGTTCTAATTTACAATCTTCGGCAATCATCATCATCCGTCCACGAACCAAATCTGCATTAAATTTTTGAGCAGCATCAACTAATTTTTTTAAAGTATAATTAGGAGTTAAGTCATCGTGATCCATCATGTAAATGAACTCCCCTTTAGCAGCAGCCAACCCTGTGTTCCGTGCAGCCGATACGCCTCCATTCGCTCTGTTTATTTTCAAAAAACGACTGTCGGTTTGTACAAATTCATCAATTATTTTTTCCGATTTATCAACCGAACCATCGTTTACACAAATACATTCAAAATTAGTAAATGTTTGTTGCTGAATGGAGCGTAAAGCGTCTCTTAAATACAATTCGTCATTATATATGGGAATAATGACAGATACTTTGGCAGCTTGTATGTTCATTTAAAATTTAATTTTCAATATGACTTTTAACCACGATAACAATTCTTTTCTATCCGCCTCTTCAGCCAAATCCAATGAACCTATGCAGGTAAATTTTATATTTGTATTTTTGGCGAAAGTTGTTAGTTTGCGCGTTACGAAATCAGCTCCTCTATTTACAGGTTTTATGTATAAAAAAATATTTTTGGTTGAAGTTTGAATAGCTTTGTTTGCTTCGAACATCAATAAGTAATACAATGCTTGTGTGTTGAATTGCTTAGCACTACGGAATTTATAGGATATATTTGATAAAAACAGATCCTGATTTTTTGCAAAAAAACTTTCTAAAACACTTTTTTTAAGCGGATGTGGAATATGTTCCAAATGAAAATATTTCCATTTTCGATTTAATTTTAATGCAGACAAAAGCATGGAATCTTTAAATCCTATTGGTTTATGTCCATTTTTCAACGGTTTTATTAGCCATAGCAGTTTATCGAGCCAGATGTTGCGCCAATGTCCATAAGCTACAATATTATCATCTATGTACCAATCTTCAATTTTTAAGTCTCTTACCAGAAAAAAATCATCGTTGAAATAAACGTAATTTTCACTCAATCCCGGAATGCGATAGGTGCAAGTTTCGATAACTCGACTATTAAATATAGGTAAAATAGGCTCGTAACCCCTAAAAAGCACGCTATGATCAACAATTTCAATTTGAATTTTACTTTCAGGAAAATTTTGTTCGATAAAAGTATCTAAATTTGGATTCTGATTATCGGTAATAATAAATATTTTTCGCACAAAAGGGGCAAAACGAAAAATGGATGCGACACAATAAAAGATTTCACCAACCGACCTAAAACGTGTAGGCCCCGATAAATCATCGCTAATCCGACCTAATTTGACCAGATAAGGTTGCATTTTATTTTTGTGCTGCGGGTCATTTCCATCCACCCACGAAATAACTATATCAATTGGTTCGTTGTCTTCTTTCATTTGTTTATAATGCCCTAACAAACAGGTGTTTTCGTAAATCGTTCCGGAATTTTCACTACTAATTTATAACCAGCCATTGATGGTTTGTTCCAAGCAAAAATTGGTCGAACAAACGTTTGTATTTTTCGAACTATTGGTAAATATGTATCGGAGTTAAAAGCTTTGCTTTTCGTAATTATCGAAATAGTTCTTGCTCGTTTATTCAAATGCCTTTCCCAGCCATTTTTCATACGGTCGTTGTCCTTAAATCTATCTTTAAGCATTTGGTAATCAACACATCCAAAATGAAAAAGATAAAGATTCTTATCAATTTTGAAATTGTGATTTCGTACCCGATGAAATCCTGAACCCCATTTTACCGGCTTTGAAATGACCACTGATTTTGTATAACGCGTCGAAACCAATGCAAATTGCCTTTGCTTTAAAAAAGGTAATTGTTTATCTAATATTTTTTCGCATTCCAAATGTTGTCCTACATCCATACCAAGACCCGAAACTGTAGTTTTTATGTGAATGGAACTTAGGTATTGTAGAAGCGAGCAATTGCAATTAGGGTCGACAACCAAAAATTCATCAGCATCTGTACCAATCACAATATCGTAGGTTTTGAATAACTCTTTTGCATACTGTGTTAGAATTGAAATGCGTCCCTTGTCGGCTGCGACTACCTGAGCATCAATATGTTCGTAGTGCTTTACAGTGGCTTTTCCTGCATTTTGAGGAACTTGTTGATCGAACCCATCCAACAGAATATGTAAGTTTTCTTTGCCAAGTTGCGAACCGTAATATTCAATCCACCGTTCCAAAAAAAACAGGTCATTTCTTGCCATAGTTATGGCACAAATTTTTTTCAACATAAAATTTCCACCAATTCGTTCATTACCATAGCACTGGCACCCCAAATGTCGCACTTGGTGGTTTGGTAGCAGGATGCTTCTACCGAATGATTGTCGGAAGGCACAAAAAAAGTTTTTATACCAATATTTTCGGGTTTAAGAAAATCATCAAAATCAACTTCAATTATTTCGGCGACCTCGCGCTCATCAGCTTTGTACACAGGTTTTTGTGCCAAATAACCTACAAATACACTGATTAAAAAATTACTTGCCGGCACATAAATATCTGAAATTCTGCCTAATAGTTCTATATTATCTTGCGCAATTCCTATTTCTTCTTCTATTTCGCGAAATGCAGTATGCTCCACGTCGCCATCAAATTCCTCGTATCTTCCTCCCGGAAATGCCATTTGGCCAGAATGTATGCCTACATAAAAGCTGCGACGAATGAAAACTACTTTCAAATTTTCGTGTTCGTGAAATAACAATATCATTACGGCGCTTTTTTTTGCAAATTCTTTAGCCACTTGGGCGGCTTCCAATTCCGATTTGCGAGTTGTTGGTGCCATTTTGTAATGCGACGCAATGCCTGGCAATGGCTTGCCTAACAATGTTTTAATCTGCTGTGGAGTAAGGTTCATAAATTTTCGAAAAAGAAATTATTTTTTTCTATTGAAAACAAGCAAAATGACCGAAAACACAATATACCATGCAATAATAAGTGCTAATGCTTTTGTGCCGAAAATGGCAATAAGTAATAAACTTATAATCAGAAAAATGTATTGAATCTGATTATCTTTCCATTTGAGGTTTTTGAACTTGAGCGAAAACATTGGAAGTTCCGAAACCAACAAACCACTGAAAATAAGTGTGAATGCTAAAATATACCAACTATTGACGATTAATATTTCTGAAAACGAATAACCCAAACCCACCCAAAACAAAGCATTTGCGGGGGTTGGAAGTCCAATAAACGAGGAGGCTTGTCGCTCGTCGATATTAAATTTTGCTAAACGAAGAGCAGAAAATACGGGAATAATAAAGCCTGTAAAGCCCATCCAATAGGGTAAACCACTTTGAGATAGCATAGAAAGAACTAACACTCCCGGAGCTACACCAAAACTCACTACGTCTGCCAGTGAGTCTAATTCTTTTCCCATTGGGGAGTAAGCATGTAGTAATCGAGCGGCCATGCCGTCGGCAAAATCGAAAGCTGCTGCAAGCAAAACAAATAGCAATACCAATTCGTAGTTTCCCCTAAAACCATAATAAATGGCAATACAACCCGCAAAAAGATTTAAGCTTGTAATGAAATTCGGAATGTGTTTTTTTATCATTTATTTATCTTTTTAAAGTCTTTGCTCTTTATTCTTTTCTCTTACTGTCTATCAATATTGTTACGGGACCATCATTTACAAGCGCCACTTTCATATCGGCTGCAAAAATACCTGTTTTTACTTCATTACCTGTTTTTTCGCTTACTTTTTTACAAAAATACTCATAAAGCGGTATAGCCTTTTCATGTCCTGCTGCACGAATGTACGATGGGCGATTTCCTTTTCTCGTTAAAGCATGCAGCGTAAACTGGCTGATAATGAGTATTTCGCCATTTATGTCGATTACTGAGCGATTCATTACGCCGTTTTCGTCATCGAAAATCCGTAAGCCCGCCACTTTTCCAGCAAGCCAATCAGCATCTTCTTCGTTGTCAGCATCTTCAATACCTACCAAAATCAGAAAACCTCTTCCCACCGAAGCATGTATCACCTTGTGTATCGTAACCGATGCTTCACTAACTCGTTGAATAACAATGCGCATAAAAAACTGAAATTTTATATGATTTTATTCTTCTCTCCAACGTTTGGTAATATCACCAAAGGCATCGATGCGGCGGTCGCGGAAAAAAGGCCACCAACGACGAACGTTTTCGGAACGTTTTAGGTCAATTTCAAGCACAATATTTTCTTCGTTTTCGTGAGATGCTTTGGCTAAGAACTCGCCCTGCGGACCGGCCACAAAACTATTCCCCCAAAACTGTATACCATTGGTAACGCCCGACGGGTCAGATTCGTAACCAACACGATTGCAAGCAATTACGTGAAGTCCATTTGCCACAGCATGTCCGCGTTGCACCGTAACCCAAGCTTCGGTTTGGCGTTGTTTTTCGTCAGGAGTATCTGTACTTTCCCAGCCAATAGCCGTTGGGTAAATCAGCAATTCAGCACCGGCCATAGCCATCAGTCGGGCAGCCTCGGGATACCACTGGTCCCAACAAACCAATACGCCCAATTTGCCGACCGAAGTTTGAATTGGTTCAAAACCTAAATCTCCGGGTGTAAAATAAAACTTTTCGTAATAAGCCGGATCGTCCGGAATGTGCATTTTGCGGTATTTTCCAGCTATATTTCCATCTTTTTCCAAAACCACAGCTGTATTGTGGTAAAGTCCGGCTGCACGTTTTTCGAACAACGAAAGCACAATTACAACGCCCAACTCCTTTGCAATTTTGCCGAAACTTTCGGTAGAAGGACCCGGAATTGTTTCGGCTTGCTCGAAAACTGTAGTATCTTCCGTTTGGCAAAAATACAAACCATTATGCAACTCCTGAAGCACAATCAATTCTGCTCCCTGCGCTACACACAAGCGAATGTTGTTTTCGAGTTTAGTAATGTTTTCAGCTCGGTTTGCCGTATTTGATTGTTGAATGAGTGCTATTTTCATTTTATATTGAAGTTTTACTGCCCCAAGCCCCTAAAGGGGATGTAAATTAGTTTAGTTTGTGAAAAAAAACGTCTATTTTGCAAATATTTTACTATTAAGATGTTCATAATAAAATTTGTAACTTTTCAAATAAATATGTCATTTGTTTCTATCATACGTGAATACCGTTGGTAATTGCATTTATGAAAATGGGTTGTTTGCCCCTTAAAGTTTCCAATTCAGTCTCTGCTATCACGTGAGTGTCAGTAAGAATATTGTATTTCAAATCAATTTCGTAACTTACATCCGAAATTTCGCGTTCAGTTTTCCAGTCGGCTTTGTTTTTGAGAACTACAAGAAAATCATAATCTGAATCAGCATTAGCAGAGTCGCTTGCTTGAGAACCGAAAAGAATTAAATCTTTCAGATTATCAGATAGTTTAATACGTAACAGCGAATTAAAATCCTGAATAAATTGTCTTTTTCTTGGTGTCATCTTCTTGTCTTTTTTAATTTATTCTGATGTCTTTATTCTTGATTCTTTGTTCTGAAAATCTATTTCGGATACTGCATCGTTACACAATGAAGCGAACCGTGTTGCTTGATTAGAGCATTGCAATCGATGCCAATTATTTCTCGGTCGGGAAATGCTTTTTTCAATTGCTCAGCAGCAGTTTTGTCTTTGGGCGAATTGTATGTTGGAAGCAAAACTGCATTATTCAGTATCAAAAAATTAGCATACGTTGCCGGTAATCTTTCCCCTTCAAAATACACAGCATCGGCCATTGGTAGCGGAATAAAATTGTAGGAACCCCCAACCCCTAAAGGGGTGAAAGATTTGAGTTCATTCTCCATCGTTTTCAATGCTTCGTAATGTTCATCCGTTTCGTCGTCGCATTTTACGTAAGCAATGGTGTTGTTTGGACAAAGTCGCGCCAATGTATCTACATGACTGTCAGTGTCATCGCCTGCTAAATAGCCATAGTGCAACCACAGAATTTTTTGTGCACCAAAATACTCTTTCAATTGCGTTTCTATACTTTTTTTTGATAAATTATTGCGATTATCGGACAATAAACAATCGGCTGTTGTCAGAATTGTTCCTTCGCCATCCGATTCGATACTTCCACCTTCGAGCACAAAATTTAACAGATTTTTATAGTCCGTGTTTTCGCCAAAAATGCCAGTATCGAATAGCTTTTTAGTAATCAGATTATCGTAATTCGCAGCAAACTTCATTCCCCAACCGTTGAATGTAAAATCGCAAATCGTACGTTTTCCATTCTCGAAAATAGTTATTCCGCCATGGTCGCGCGCCCATGTATCGTTGGTTGGCATTTCGATAAACGAAATTTTTGATAATTCCATTTCATCGAAAAAACGCTCAATATCTTCACTATCAATGCAAACAATTAATAGATGTTCGTATTTCAGTATTGCTTTTGCAATGTTTACAAAGCATTCGTTTACTTCGTCGAGCATATCCGCCCAATCGGTTTGAGCATGAGGCCATGTAAGTTGAACAAACTCTTGTTCAGCCCATTCGGCAAGTAAAGTTATGTGGTTTGGAGATTTCATTAGTACAAAAATACGAAAAAAGATTTGAATGAAACGAATAATGAGAATTACGAGTTACGAATTACGAAGGCTTTTCGCGAATTATTAAACAAAAAAGGCTATCTTCAAAATAAGACAGCCTTTTTTTGTTTAATAATTTAAATTTTGAAATAGGTTATTTCGTTGGTTTTAGAAATAAATGACCAATTAAACCCAGCAAAAGCCATGGTATAATTCCATCCATCATGTGAGCATAAATGTCTGGTGCTTTGTACCAAATAAAATTGGAATAGGGAACGTAAAGAAACGAAATAAAGCCAACAGCAAGTGATAATAATACTTTGTTTAGCAACGAGGAATCACTTTTCTGTTTGAACAACCAAAACAATAAAGCAGCAATAATAATACAAATAATTACTCCCCGAGTCATTGGAAGAGCCATGCTGTTTGAGTCATTGATTCTGTAATTTAAAATTGCCCAAGTACTTGATTCTTCATTCCATGATAAATCTACCTCTTCAGGGTTTTCGGGATTTGGCATACCTAGCATGTACATACCTTGTTCGAGTCCAAGTTTATCAAACTGATTCATAATGCTATCTTGTAATGGCGTGTACGCATGAGCACTCTTATGAAAATCGGGCATTGCATAAGATAAGAACTGCCATAAAAAGAGGATTACACCTCCAATAATTGAAAAAAGAATGTGTTTTTTCATAAACTTCTATTTTAAAATTGTTTAGATAATTAACAATTTGTGTTGTAAAAAAGTTCTTTTGTTTGTATTGAAATTAAGAGCCTCATTCTGAATCCAGAATGAGGCTCTTTTATTTTGAAAATAAAAAATTATGTTTACTTCAATGCAAGTTTCTTTTTTACGGCAGCTGTGATGTCGTTCGAAGTTGGCGATTTGTAAATGATAGCTTGTGAACCTAAATCAATGATGTAGGTAAATTTGCCTTCAGCAGCAACTTCGTTGATAGCTTTTGTTACTTTATCGCGAATAGGAATAAATAAATCCTGTTGTTTTTTCTGAATTTCTTGGTAAGCAGTTTGACGGAAAGTGTTTACACGCGTTTCGATTTCTTGAATTTCGCTCACACGTACTTTTTTAATACCATCGGGCATACTGTCTTGTTTAGCCTGAAATTCTTTTACTTTCGCATTGTATTCTTCTTGCATTTTCATTATTTCACCTTCGTACTGTTTGCCAACTTCATCCATTGTTTTTTCGATGGTAGCAACTTCGGGCATTAGTGTAATAATTTCCTGCGAATTAATGTGTCCAAATTTTGCATCCTGTGCAAAAAGACCTACGGGTAGTGCGCATAGCACAACTAAAGCAATTTTTTTTAACATGTTTATGAATTGAATTTAAATTTATTTCGTAATTTTTCTATTACAAAGTTAGATAATTATTTTGAATAACCTAATTTTTGAAGTACTAAATCGCTGACATCTAATTTGGGAGAAGTGAAAATGATATTCATCGAAGAGCCTTTATCGAAAACCATAGCATAATCTTTTTCCTTACTAATTTCTTGTATGGCAGTGTATACTTCATCCTGTATTGGTTTCATTAAACTTTGCCGTTTTTTGAATAATTCGCCTTCGGCTCCGAAATACTTTTTCTTTAATTCGTTAGCCTCTTTTTCTTTGGCAATAATTTCCTCTTCACGTTTTACTTTCATATCATCCGAAAGAAAAACCAACTCTGTCTGGTAATTTTTGTACATCTTTTGTACTTCCTGCAATTGAATTTCAACTTCAGATTGCCATTTTTTCGAAATTTGATTAATTTGTTCGTTAGCTGTTTCGAACGATGGAATGTTTTTCATGATATATTCCATATCAACCATTGCAAACTTTTGAGCAGATGAAGTTAAAAACATTCCCGCTACAAAGCTTATTATCAAAAATACTTTTTTCATATTACAACGAATTTATTGATTAAATTTAAAACCATTTTCAAGGCTTAAACAAATACTTTGCCAAATTAATAAAGTTACTGCCCCAAGCCCCTAAAGGGGATGTGAAGTTAGCCTTGTCTTTTATATTCGAATCATTTATTTAGTTGTAAATCACTTCGAATACAACTCTTTTTAGCTCCGTCAGCTGACGGATTTGGGGCAGTTTTATAAACTATAAACTATATACTATAAACTATAAACTATAAACTATATACTATAAACTGCAAACTCTCTTACAGTTCTTGTCCCAATACAAAGTGGAATTGACTACCACCTTTATTGCCATCAACACCTTTGTCGAATCCATAGCCCCAATCTATACCCATCATCCCAAACATAGGAAGGAAAATGCGAACGCCAATACCAGCAGATCGTTTCAAATCAAATGGACTGTAATTTTTTAGCTTGCTAAAAGAATTTCCAGCTTCGAGAAATGTAAGTGCGTAGATAGTTGCTGATTGTTCCAACGACAATGGATAACGCAGTTCTAACGAAAACTTATTATATAAATAGCCAGCATACGAACCTGTAATCGGATCTCGAGGAGTTAACGAACCGCTTTCGTAGCCACGCATAGCTATGTAATCCGTTCCGTAACTTGTGTATGCCGACATACCATCGCCACCCATGTAGAACGTTTCGAAAGGTGATTTTGCATTTTCGTTAAAATGTCCTACGTACGAAAACATCATACGACTCATCAAAATTAATTTGTTGCTTGGGTCGAGTGGCGTAAATGTTTTGCCCGAGAAAGTCCATTTATGATACTCAATCCAACGATAGCGGTCTTGTTCGCTCATGGTTGCATCTGAGTATGCTATGCCATTTATTTTCCCACCATTTAGCGACGAATAAGGAGGCGTTACTTTTAATCCAAGTGAGAATGAAGAGCCACTACGTGTAAAAATTGGATTGTCGATAGAGTTACGGCTTAATGTCAGGTTTAAACTCAAGTTGTTAAATTGTCCTTCGGTCATAGGAAACATCTGTGGATACCAATCGCTTAGCATAAAACGTTGGTACGACAATTCGCCATAAAAGGTAAAAAAGTCATCAGGCCAATTCAAGCGTTTGCCATAACCAATAGTTGCACCCAAGGTTCGCATGTACTTTTCGGGGTCGTAATTGAGCGTATAACCAGTATCGTAACCACCGTAGCTGCTTCCATAGCTACTTCCGTAACTACTACCATAACCATAAGGAGAATAGGCTCCATACGAATTTTGCATACTTTGAAGGTAACGATCGGCAATGGCTGTTTGGCTTGAATAATACACCGATGTTGAGAGCGAATTTGGGCGTTTACCACCCAGCCAAGGTTCGAGAAACGACATACTTACTGAAGTGTACGATTGACCGTTGGTACGTGCATTAATCGAGAAAGTTTGTCCTTCGCCTTGTGGTACTATACGATAGGTTTCCGGACGGAACAAATTCTGAATGGCAAAGTTACTGAATTTCAAACCAATACTTCCGACTATACCTGTTGCTCCCCAACCTGCCGAAAATTCTACTTGGTCGCTCCCTTTTGTTTCGAGATTATAGGTAATATCTACCGTACCATCTTCCTGATTTGGTTCAATATCCGGTTTTATTTTTTCTTGATCGAAATGTCCCATTTGCGCCAACTCACGGAGCGAACGCATAATGTCAGACTGACTGTAAAGTTGTCCGGGTTTGGTACGCAATTCGCGTCGAACTACATGTTCGTAAACACGCGTATTTCCTTTAATATTGATTTCGTTAATTGTAGCTGGTTTTCCTTCGTAAATACGCATTTCGAAATCGATAGAATCGTTCTCAATCAAGACCTCAACAGGTTCAATTTGTGAGAACAGATAACCTCTATCCTGATACAATTTGCTAACAGCATCATTTTCGTCGGTTTGGATACGTTCATTCAAATGCTTTTGATTGTATACATCGCCTTTTTTAATTCCAAGTACCGCATCTAAATAATCAAAAGGGTAAATGGTATTGCCAATCCATTTAATATTACGGAAAAAATATTTTTTCCCTTCATCAACAGTTAAATAAACACTAACGCTTTTATCGTCGAATTTTACTACACTGTCAGTTACAATATAAGCATCGCGGTAGCCAATTTCATTGTATTTTTCAACTAATGCAATTTTATCTTTTTCGAACTCTTCTTTAACAAACTTCTTTGTTCTGAAAAAATTACGCCAATTTTTGTCGTTTGTTTTTTTCATCGCCTTATTTATCTGATTGAATGTAAGCGCTTTATTTCCTGTAACAACAATTTGATGAACACGCGTTTTCAATTTTTTATCTACTTGAATATCTACAATTACATGTCCCGCTTTTTTAGGGTCATTTTTTTGTAACACATTGGCTTCTACGTTTAAAAAGCCTTTTTCTTCCATGTGTTTTTTTATCACTTTTACAGCTCTATCCGAAATATTGGGTGTAATTTGATTTCCCTTCACAATACCAAGTTTGATTTCGAGGTCTTCAATTTCTCCTTTTTTTAGACCAGAGAAATTGATTTCGGAAACCCTTGGACGTTCTTTGAGTGCAATATTTAGCCAAATTTTGCCATCTTCAATTTTTGTTGCAAAGATTTTGACATCAGAAAATAAACCTTGTTTCCAAAATCGCTTCACAGCGCTTGTAATGGCATCACCAGGCACTTTTATTTTGTCGCCAACCGAAAGTCCGGAAAAGCCAACAAGCACAAAATCTTCGTAATTGGCAGCACCAGTTACACTAATAGCAGCAATTTCGTAAGTTGGAGCTGCATTGGAGTATTCAATAACTGGAAGGCTATCGACAACTATTGCATTTTGGGCAAAGAGCCATTGACCTGCGAGAAAGAATAAAATGACTGAAAGAAGTTTTTTTAACTGCATATTTTTTTGCTGTAAATCGGCGAATGCTAATTAGTTCGATTAATTTGTTTTTCCAAACCGGCGTTCGCGGCATTGAAAATCGCAGATAGCTTCGTAGAAGTTTTCTTTGCGGAAATCGGGCCAGTGAGTGGGTGTGAAATATAGTTCGGTGTAGGCAATTTGCCAAAGTAAAAAGTTACTTATACGGCTTTCACCACTTGTACGTATCAATAAATCGGGATCAGGAATATCTTTTGTTGTTAAAAACGACGAAATCAATTCATCTGTAATTTCGTCGGGGGTTAAGTTGCCCATGCAAACTTCTTTTCCAATTTCAATAATCGCATTTTTAATTTCCCAACGCGAAGAATAACTCAAAGCAAGTACCAATGCTAATCCAGTATTAACACTTGTTTCTTCGATGCATCGTTTTAATTTAATACCGGCATTTACGGGTAATCGACTCAAATCGCCTATTGCCATAAGTCGTACATTATTTTTATTAAGAGTTGGAGTTTCTTTTTCAATGGTATCAATAAGAAGCTCCATTAGCGCATCTACTTCTGCTTGAGGACGCCCCCAATTTTCTGTCGAAAAAGCATATAATGTAAGGTAACCAATCCCAATTTCGGCAGCAGCTTCGGTAACCTCACGAACAGATACTACACCATTTTGATGTCCAAAAATTCGGTCGTATCCCCGTTCTTTTGCCCAACGACCGTTGCCATCCATAATGATGGCTATATGTTTGGGTAAGCGAGATTTATCAATTTTATCTTTAAAAGAGGACATATTCGAAGCGTGTTGTACCTACTATATTTTGTATAGCTTAATTATTATTGTGTAAGCAATCACATTGTTTTTTCCAAATATTATACGTTAAACCAATTGAAAATGTGGATAAAACGTCGTTGTTGAAAATATTGGATCCGTTTAATTTGTTTGCGTTGTTCAGTTGAGAAACACCTTCCATTTTATCTGTAAGCAGCAATCGTTGCGACCACATAAAGTTCAAGTGAAACTTTTCACCCAGCATAAATTTGTATCCAACTCCAATTGGGTAACTAAACATAAATGTTGATTTTGTGCCCGATGAATTGGTGTAGGGAAAAATCATTCCACCAATTCCGGCAAAAATAAACAAGCTGTTTTTTTTGCTGTTTGGTTTATAAATTTTATTATCATAGTCCGAAAAATTAAATTCCCCATACAAGTCAATTGCATTTATCTCATTGTCGAACGAAACGCCTGCGCCGGTTCCCACAATGTTTGTTTTGTTCCAAGTGCCAGATATTGCTAATCTGGTGTTGAGTTTTTGCCGATAAATTAAACCAAACGATGGTTGATTGTTAGTAAACATTTGATTGTTAGCATCTCCCAAATAAAAGGATCCACCACCCAAAATTCCAATTTCTGAACGATATTCATCTTGTGCTGCAACACTTCCTACTAAAAACATTGAAAATGCAGCAATTGTAATTCTAATTATTTTAAAAGTCATCTTTTTTTTTAAGCTAAAAATTAATTAGAATAACAACGGTTTTTTATGGTTTAAATTTTATCTGTATTTCAAAAACAATGAACAAAAGTAATGATTATCTTTCAAAATTAAGAAAATGGCTGTGTGCTAAGGTTTTTATTTAACAAAATATTGCATTCTTACTTACAATGTTGCAATACATAGAATTGTAAGTAAACATTACTAAAAATCAGTTTTAAGCAAACAACGGAATAAGAAATGTATATTTATGCTGTTAATATTCAATTTAGTAGCTATCGATTTAAAAAACTCCAAAAGCTGAAAAAAAGTAGAAATTGAGTTTGCACATAAACGATAAAATGAGTACTTTTGCCAAAATTTGGACAATAAATATTTATGCAAAAGTACAAGCCCTTTCATTTAGTTTTGGAGGATGGTACCGTTTTCGAAGGGAAATCCTTTGGGTATGAAAAAGCGGTTGCCGGAGAAGTAGTTTTTAACACGGCAATGGTCGGGTATCCCGAAAGTCTCACTGACCCATCTTACGCCGGACAGTTATTAGCCGTTACTTTTCCTTTAGTTGGTAATTACGGTGTTCCGAACGACATCATTCAAAACGGACTTTCTACTTTTTACGAATCGGAAAAAATTCAAGCATCTGCATTGATTATTTCCGATTTTTCTTTTGAATACAGTCATTGGAATGCAGGTAAAAGCCTCAGCGATTGGTTGAAAGAAAACGAAGTGCCCGGAATTTTTGGTATCGATACACGTGAACTTACCAAGTTGGTCCGCGAAAAAGGAACCATGAAAGGAAAGCTTGTTTTTCCGGATGGTGACGATATTGAATTTATCAACCCCGATGATGAAAATCAGGTTGCGAAAGTAAGTTGCAAAGAAGTGATCACTTACGGAGCTGGTAAAAAACGGGTACTGTTGGTGGATTGCGGCGTAAAGCACAACATTATTCGCTGTTTGCTAAAACGCGACACTACTGTTATTCGTGTGCCATGGGATTACGACTATAACCACATAGAATTCGACGGACTTTTCATTTCGAACGGTCCTGGTGATCCTGAATATGCACAAGACACTGTGCGCCACATACAGGAGACCATGAAAACCGGAAAACCAATTTTCGGTATTTGTATGGGTAACCAGTTGCTTTCGGTTGCCGGAGGTGCAAAAACTTACAAACTGAAATACGGTCACCGCAGTCATAATCAGCCTGTACAGCGTGTTGGAACGCAACGTGCCTTTATCACTTCACAAAATCATGGTTTTGCTGTTGACAATTCAACATTAAGTGCTGATTGGGAATCGTTATTTGTAAATATGAACGACGGAACCAACGAAGGTATTCGCCACAAAACAATGCCTTGGTTCT
>CAMDNO010000018.1 GCA_945902955.1 Porphyromonas cangingivalis | reverse complement strand
TTTAGACGGAGTTATTATTACCCGAAATATAGAACTTTTGCCTAATCAGGCAAACTTTAAAGTAACCGAAAGTTTTCAGAATTACACATCTGTTGGGCGGCTGTTTAATGTGGTGCAACATGCTACCATCGGAACGCCGTTTTTAAGCGAAGATTGCATCGTCGAATCCAATGCCCGCGAAGGATTTTTACAAACTTATGCTTACCCGAATCCACACAAGTCTGCTTATAGCTGGCCTATGGTGAAAAGTGCAATTGGCAACGATTCCATCGATTTGCGACGCGCCTATACGCCCGAAAGTTATGTCTCGACACATATTTTTGCCGATTCAATTGGTTGGATATCAATAAATAATCCTGCTTATGGTTTGACGCTGAAATACAGTTGGAAAACTGCCGAATACCCCTGGGTAAATGTGTGGCAACAACGGGTAGATGGAAAATTATGGGCAAAAGGACTTGAGTTTGGCACCACCGGAATCGGTCGTTCGTATCAGGAATTGCTTGCACACGATACCCGCTTCTACGGGCGGAATTCGTATTTCTTTTTGGATGCAGGTGAAAAAATTAGTAAAAGTTATGATTGTATATTACAGCGTTAAAATATTGATATTCAGGTAGTAAAATATATTTATTTCACAAACACACTTTCAATTTAATTTTATGCGTGTTAAGTTTATTTCATTCATTTTGTTTTTTGCAATATTAAAAATATATGCTCAGCCATACTGTGTTGTGCCCGAATTGCCACGTCCGGCAACTTCTTATGAAACGGGTTTTCAGAGCCGCATCCATCAAATGTGGGGTTCTCGCATTCCGGCTTATGTGCCAATTGCAGGAAGCGAAATTACAGATGCAGGAAAATGGGAATGGCCCAAATTACTCGCAAAAATGGCTTGGCCAACAACCAATAATTCGTCAACAACTTTGCTGAATTTTATACAAACCGGACGAAATATGGTGAATGGAAGCAATGTAGGTAGTTTTAACTCACCATTTAGTTGTGCCGGATACGCTATGTATTACTTCCGTTGGAAAAACGAAATTGCAGCGAATGACTCTACACAAGTGGATTTAATTTATTCAGATGTTTACAATATGTGGCATCAGTTAATGAAAACCGACCATGTCTTCGACCCATGTTGCGGTTACAATGAAGCAGGCGGAAAGGAATTTAATTCCGAAAACTTTCATTGGATGATGCGTTCTGCCGGCTATTTATTTGCACACGAACTTCACAACAAAAGTATTAATGGTGTTCGGTTAGATATGACAAATCTCGATTTATCGTCGAACGGAATACTTTTACATACCGGCGTAAGTTCGCCACTTACAAAAACCATTTATCCAACAAACGTAAATGCCATAGCCTATTTCGATGGTTTTTTGAAAAATCTGACTCGTGCGCTATACAATGCGGGACGCGTGGAATGGAATTCCAATAATTACTTCGGCCACACGCTCAATCCATTGCTTACCATTTACGAGGGTGCCGAAAAATGCAACGACCCCAACGGAGCTGAAAATAAAAAACGGGCGCAAGCTTGCCTGGATTGGATGATGACCGAAGCTGCACTGCATTTTATCGACGGTTCGCAGGTTGCTGCTGACTCGCGCGCCAAAACAGCTTCGTTTAAACCTTTTACAGGTTCGTATTATCAATTTACAATTCCCTATTTTACCGACGAAAAGTTTAAAACATCCTTTTCGCCCGAAATATGGAAAACGAAAGACCCTACCGAAATGGAAGTGGGATTTTTGTTGAGTTCGTCGTACAGGCCTCCACAAATAGTTATCGACATGGCACAACGCAATTTCCCCTTACCGGTGGAAGTGCAAAGTGCAAAACCCTTTTATCATATCGATCAGGGACGATATTTTAATAACGATGGTAGCATCAACGGCGAATTTCCCTACAACGACTGGAACGGCACTAATGGCGGTCGGCGATTCGAATTTGAAACTAACTGGCTGGACAAGAACGTGACCATGGCAAGTGCTGCGGTTGGACGGCCAAATGGCGCGCTGGGAACTTTTTCCGAACAATGTATGTGGCGAATTGGTGTTACGGGGCAAGTAAACGGGGCACGCATACTCTCGGGCAATGCCGGAACTATGACTACCACTGCCGGACGCTCGCCACAACACGAAATAGGACAATTTCGGAATATGATGATGCAAATGATAAAACACAGCAACGCATCGGATAATAAAATATGGTTCGTTGTACCCGACTCACTACGTCAGCTCCGTGCTACCGGCGAATCGGATTTTTGGGATGTTCAGGCATACAAGTGGGTGAATAATAGCCTTTATCTTCAATTACGAAACGATGTGTTTTTGGCTGTAAAGCCTTATCCACAACCTTTGGCTGTAGAGGTTTCAACTTCAACCGAAAGTGAAAATCATTCGGCTGTAACTTTTAAGTGGTCAGCCAATGAGTTAGGAGCGCTTCTTTTCGAGATTGGTACTGCAACTAATTATACGAATTTTACTGACTTTGAAGTTGTTCAACAATCAAAATCAATTTCGATGGTCGATTCCAGCACTTATTCGTACACTTCGCCGGCTAACAATACCCTTAAAATGGAATATGTGGCTCCCGGAAGTTTCAAAATGACGCCTTACACTTATGATACGCCTACACCAAATCCATTTTCGCCGGCAGGTTCCTATCCAAAAGTATGGGGTAATGGCGAATTTATCGACTATCAAAGTTGGGATAGTTACCGCACTGTTTTTGGTTACGACCTTATCAGTCAGCCTTGGGGCAGTGGTTCTCTGACGCTGAATGCCGGAGGAAAAAAGGCCCGCATATCGGTTGACCCTCTTTCGGCTGAAGTAAAATATGAAATTGAGAAGAAAAGACAGCATAAATATTGTAAATCAATTAAGGCATATAATAAAAATGTACGTCATAGAATGAGAACAAATTAAAATACTATTATGAAAAAAAACTTACTCGCTTTTATCTTGCTTTTTTGCAGTATATGTTTCAGCTCGGCACAGTGGACAAAAATGGATCTCACTAAGACTGGTGGTGGCTCCATAGATGCAAATGTGTATCAGATGGCTCTGAAAAACAACAAATTGTATGCTGCAACTGCCGACGGAATATATGAATCGGCATCCGCCAATGGTGGCGATTGGGTGGCTGCAGGGCTTCAGGGGAAAAAAGTGTTTTTGCTCAATTTCGATATTCTGCAATTGGCATTAACCATCGAAGCTGCTGCCGACGATGCAACAAAAAGAACTTTACAACTTTATAAACGAAATGGCGAAATTTGGGAAAATACCGGTTTCAACGCCTCAAAACTGAGTGCTTTTGGAGCCTATCCGGAAAACTTAATCAATTTTGCACAAATCCAGAACAACAATCAGGTTGTAATTATGCTCCCTACCTGGGGAAATGGTATCTGGCGCTCAACAAATAGCGGACTTACATGGTCGCAGGTTGTTTATGAAAATCATCCTACTAACGGCTATCAGTTTTTCCGTAAAATTCCGGCTATCTACACTTTTGCCGGCGACAATGTAATTTATGGAACCGACAAAGCCGACTTTAACATGCAGTACCTGATACGGTCGACCGATTTTGGAGCTACATGGCAACATGCCGAAGTGGCTAACTTCTTCAATCCCTGGTCATTTCACAAACGTAAAGTAGCAAACAAAGATTATTTTTATTGGGCAGGTAAAGATGGAGCTCAGGGTATTGTTTGGCGATCCGAAGATGCCGGATTGAATTGGGATGCATCGTTAACTACCGGTGTAGAATACTGGGATAATCGCCGAATTATTGGCGATGATGATGGTCCGCTTTATGCCATGAGCAGTGTAAACAACGTGTATGTTTCAACTGACAATGGCGATAATTTTTTACCTGTCGGAACAGGAATTGTTATTCCGGCTACCAAACCAACTCCTGCAGGAGAGCCATTATTCCTGACACATTTAGTAAAAACAGGCTCCAAATTATATGTTTCAACCTACAACGAAGGAATTTATTCTATTTCGTTGATACCCTCTGCGTTAAAAGCTCCGAAGTCATCTGATTTGAAAATGCACTTAAATTCAGCTCAAACGGAGTTAACTGTATATACCGAATCCGGTTCTGAAATTTCAATATATTCCGTTTCTGGCAAATTATTAAAATCGCAAACTGCGAAACAAAACCAAACGAATATAGCTCTCAATGATTTTAATGCCGCAGTGTATATTGTAAAAGTTATATCAACGAATGGCAACCTTTCGACAAATCGTTTTGTAAAAAAATAAAATTCATAATTTCTTAATCAATAACAATTTAATATCAATTTATCATGAAAAAAATTACTTTATCATTGGTGCTTTTACTTATTAGCACGGTGTTCACTTTTGCAACAGGAGTTTGGACAAAATTAGACCTCACAAAAACAGGAGGTGGAACAATTAGTTTGAATATTAATAAATTAGCGTATGAAGATGGTAAACTTTATGCTGCTACCGGAGATGGTATTTGGGTTTCGCCCTCGGCCAACGGTGGCGATTGGGAAGCTTTTGGATTGCAGGGCACTCCAGTGTATTTTTTAAGTTTTAAAACAATGAAGTTGGCTATTGTTAAAGTTACTGCAAGCAATCTTGCTACAGCTACAGCTACCCAATTATACAAGTATAATGGTACAAGTTGGGTGTTAACTGCACTTAATCCAACTGTATTGTCTACATTTGGAGGTGTTTCTAATAATTTTACTCAGATTCAAGATGGTAATAATAATACCATTATTTTAGTTCCAACCTTTGGTGGTGGTATCTGGCGCTCGGCTGATGGTGGCGATACATGGACAAACTATGCACAAGTTACACTTCCAGCCGGAAATATTTTTAAAAATGTTTTAGGTATTTATAGTTTTCCAGGTAGCACTATATTATACGCTACCGACAAAGTGGTAACCAATGATAATTATTTGTTAACGTCTACCGATTATGGTTTAACATGGACATATAATTTAGTAGGAGATTTTTTCAATCCTTATTGTGCCTTTGAACATAAAGTAAATGGTGCTACATATCTTTATTATGGAGGTCAGAATGGTAATAAAGGATTGATTTGGAGTTCAAGAGATGCAGGTACAAACTGGCAAGGTTCTTCTACTTCAGGAGTGCCATATTGGGAAGTTCGTAGAATTATTGGAGACAATGATGGTCCTATTTATGTTTTGAGTAGTATCAATAATGTTTATGTATCACAACTAAACAATACTACTGCGGGTTGGGATTTGGGACAAGATTTGTATAACGAGACTTTTGCTCCAGTTGGAACAGGTATTACAATTCCAAGTACGAGAGTAGCTCCGGCAAGTGGCACTTACTATTTAAGTGATTTAGTAAAATCAAGTACGAAATTGTATGTTTCTGCAGTTATGACTGATGGTATCTACGTTTACGACCTTACAACTTCTGCTATAAACAATACAAAAGCATCGACCCTCTCGCTTTATACAAATGCTACTCAAACAGAGCTAATTGTAAATACCGAAGCAGGTTCAACTATCACTATGTACAGTGTTACAGGAAAGTTGCTTACATCCGTAAAAGCTACTGATGCAAAAACACTTGTGAATATCAAAAACTTAAAAGCATCGCTTTATATCGTAAAAATGATTTCGACTGATGGTAAACTTTCGACGAACCGTTTTATCAAGAATTAATCAATTTATAATTTTATATCTATCATGAAAAAACATTTTTTTGCTGCAATAATATGCTTACTGATTAGCACATTCGGCGCATCGGCTCAAAATCCGATTGCCGAGTACTACAACGGTTCCGAAGGCTACCCTGTTTGGCTAAACGAAGTGAACTGGAGCAATCGGATTACAATGGAAAACAAAAACTCCGGCGCTGCAAACTTTGCCGAATTTAAAGCAAAACGCGATTTGTTATATGCGCAGGGTGGCGGTGTATTGTATTATCCTGCTGGTACTTATGTTTTCGACATTCCTGATGGGCCAAACGACGAAGGTTTGATGCTCAAAAAGGGGGTTGTGATTGTGGGCGAAACTCCTGCAACAGATAAAGTAGCTGTAACGGGCAAAAATACCACAGCCGGACAGGTTGATTTAGCCAATCATGGATTAAATTCGTTGCCAACAAAATTCAAATTCACACGCCGACTTTCTGAGTTTGGAACCACGAATGACAGTATTCCCAAAATGTGGAACTGTATTGGTCAGACAAAAGGTGCAAACGAGGCAAATTTAGGTCAAAACTCACACATGGGTATTGCCTGGATTGAAATGGAATTTGGATATATTTATTTTGGAATGGATTCAGAACTTGCCGCTGGCGGTAATGGGTGGAACCCGACTTGGTCGTACACAGGCACTTACACTTATACCGGAGGAACAAAACCTTTCAATGGTTGGGGCGCGCGTGTTCCCAACGGTACACATTTCATGGATCCTTTCAGTGGATTGGCTTCGTGGGGTGGCGTAAAAGCATTGGCTCCATCAAAAATATTTGTTTTTGGTGTAAAAATGTCGAATTCTACACCGCCTAATTATGTTATAAACCGCTTGGCACAAGCCAAATGGAAACAAGAAAACGGAGGTTGGCGCTTTGGTGCACGTATAGGTATCGATGCTAAAAATGTGTTTGTGGCCAACAATGTTATTGCAATGCCAACGGCTTGTTTTGGTTATCAGGCACCTACATCAGCCAATTCAGGTACAAATACTTCATTGTGGAAATGGTTAATTTACGATTATGGTAATGCCATTGGTATTGATGTTAACAAGAGTTTGCTGACTCCATTTAATAATCGGAGTTTAGTAAACCAAATGGAGGGTTTTTACGAACCCAATGTAATTATCCGCGACAACTGGGTTTATAACCACGGAAATAAAGGAATTGAAGTAGCCGGTACATGGGTAGTTGTGAAAAATAATGTCAATTATCGTCACCATTTAGGTCTTTCGAATGCCTACTCTAATGTATCTTCAGATCAATTGCATGTGGCCCGCGATGGATGGAACTATTACACAACTGAGAATAACGAAGATTTTATGGCACGTTTTATCGATTATGGTGGACACAATGTGTGGTTCGACGATAATCGTTGGTGTGGAACCGGATCGAGAGGAAATGATGGCGAAGGAGTACTGTTGCAACGCCACAATGGTGTGGAAGTATATTCGGTAGCAATTACCAACAACAAACAAGCCGATTTGAATAATGGCGAATTGGGATATATTGGGCCTTACGATGCGTATGTGGTAGGTTTATTTCAGGGTTGGAATTCCATTATGGGAAGTGTAGGTGCAAAAATATGTACTGCAGAAGGTAAGCCAAACTACGGTCAGGATATTTCGAATATCGAAAATTTTGGATTAAATGGAACAACTCCAAGCCCTGTAATTTGTGGTACTGCTAGTGTGAATACGGCAGTAATGACTGATCCACAGGATTGGTTGTCGGGTTGCCCAACGAACGACCCAACTGTACCAACCATTTCTAAATTGATTTACAATGCAACAACATCGGCTGTCGAAATAGAATGGACAGATGTGGCGAACGAGTCGGCTTACAGAGTGGACAGACGCAAAGTGGGCACTAACGATTGGTACACCATTGCTTTTCGTCCACGCAGTGAAACGAATAAAGCGAATGATGTGGTTTTGACTCAACCAGCAGCTAATTATGGACCTGCCGGGTTGGATACGCGTAGTTTCCCACTACAGGTAAATACATTAAATCTCCGTAACTGGCACGACTACACAGCTGTTAATGGAAATTACGAATACCGTGTGGCAGCAGTTAAATGTTCGAAAGATGATGCTACTTATGCAACAACCGCTCAAGCAGTTAGTATTAGCTCCGTTTTTTCTTCTTCAGTCTCGCTGGTACCTATGTCGGTATATCCAAATCCGGTTAAAAATACGGCAACTGTGAATTTTAATTTGGCAAGAGGACTTTCAGCCACTATTTCGTTGGTTGATTTGAACGGAAAAACCGTGAAAGAACTTGGTCGCAAATTGACCAATACAGCCGAATTTTCGACAGAAAACATCGCTAACGGCATGTATTTCTTACGTTTAGTTGACTCAAAAGGTCAGTCGAGTACAACTAAAGTATTGATTCAAAAATAATATCTCAGGATTTTATTTGTAAAACAGGATTACGCAAATTACGTAAATAAGTGCTTTTATAAACTTTTGGTTTATTATTGCAGCAATTGCGTAATTTGCGTAATCTGCATTAATACTATATAATTTTAGATTTAGGTCAAGAACAATGAAAACCTATTTACAAACAATGCTAATGCTGTTTTTCTCAGCTCAACTACTTGTAGCTCAATTGCCCTATCAGCAAACCAATTTGAGTTTCGAACAACGCACCGAAGATTTGTTGTCGCGTCTCACATTGCAGGAAAAAGTGGATTTGATGCGCTACGATTCGCCTGCTGTGGAACGATTGGGAATTCCTGCTATGAACTGGTGGAACGAATGCCTGCATGGGGTGGCTCGTGCTGGTGTGGCTACTGTTTTTCCGCAAGCTATTGGTATGGCTGCTATGTGGGACGCAAATCAGATGTTCAATATTGCCAATAGCATTTCTGATGAAGCACGTGCCAAATACCACGAATTTTCGAGTCGTGGTAAACGGGGTATTTATCAGGGCTTGACATACTGGACGCCCAATATCAATATTTTTCGCGACCCACGCTGGGGGCGTGGCATGGAAACCTACGGCGAAGACCCTTATCTGACAGGAGAATTAGCTGTTCCATTTATCAAAGGACTTCAGGGCAACGACCCAAATTATTTTAAAATCATTGCTACTGCAAAGCATTTTGTGGTACACAGCGGACCCGAATCCACCCGTCACAGCTTTAATGTATGGCCAAGTCAACGCGATATGGCCGAAACCTACACACCCCATTTCAAAAAATCGGTTGCTGATGCTAAAGTGTATTCGGTGATGTGTGCTTACCAGCGTTTCAGAGGTTTGCCCTGTTGTGGAAGCAAGTACCTCGAAAGTTTGCTGCGCGACAAATGGAATTTCAAAGGTTATATTGTTTCGGACTGTTGGGCAATCAAAGATTTTTACGATAAAACGGCGCATCATGTAGTGAATACCAAAGAAGAAGCGGCTGCTATGGCTGTAAAAGCGGGTACCGATTTGAATTGTGGCGAAAGTTACCCGGCGTTGGTAAATGCTGTGAAACAAGGATTGATAAGCGAAAAAGAATTAGATGTGTCGGTACGTCGATTGTTGTTGGCACGCATGAAATTGGGGCAATTTGATGCCGATGAACTTGTAACATACAGCAAAATTCCTTATTCGGTGGTGGATAGCAAAGCGCATCAACAATTGGCATTGGAGGCTGCACGAAAATCGATTGTGTTGTTGAAAAACGAAAAAAATATTTTACCACTTAGTAAAAATCTAAAAAATGTAGCCGTTATCGGACCCAATGCCGACGATTTGGAAGTGCTGCTCGGAAATTACAATGGCTTCCCGTCCAATCCCAAAACACCATTGCAAGGTATTCGCGAAAAGCTACCAAATGCCAACATACAATATGCACAGGGTTGCGAGTTGGCCGAACGTTTGCCTGCTTTGGAAGTTGTTCCATCGTGCTTTTTGTTTACCGATTCAAGCCTGAAAACCAATGGGTTGAAAGCGGAATATTTCAATAATATCATTTTCAAAGGAATTCCCAAGCACACCCAAATTGACCCCAATATCGATTTTTTGTGGGCAGGCAATGCTCCATTTACCGATTTGAATTACGATTACTTTTCGGTGTGTTGGACGGGTGTGTTGGTTCCCGACAAAACAGGCGAATACGCCGTTGGTGGTGAAGGTTTTTCAAGTTTTAAATTGTATTTAAATGACACATTGATTGCTAAATGGAAATCAGAACATCATCCGCAAAAAGAGTACGAACACCTTCACTTAGTTGCAGGCAAAGTATATAAGATACGTGTGGAATATTTCCAAAAAAACACCGAACATGCCATGATGCGTTTGCTTTGGACCATTCCCAACGCAAATCTGAAAGAAGAAGCCATTGCGTTAGCGAAAAAATCGGATGTAGTAATTTTGTGCATGGGTTTAAGTCCGCGCCTCGAAGGCGAAGAGATGAAAGTGAAAGTGGAGGGCTTTTCGGGTGGCGACCGCCTCGACATCAAATTGCCTCACTCACAAAGCGAATTGATTCAGGAAATTTATAAACTCGGCAAACCTACCGTGTTGGTTTTACTCAACGGAAGCGCGCTGGCTTTTAATTGGGAAAAAGAAAATATTCCTGCCATTGTGGAAGCATGGTATCCCGGACAAGCAGGTGGAACCGCCATTGCCGATGTACTTTGGGGCGATTATAATCCTGCTGGCCGACTGCCGCTAACGTTTTATAAATCAATAAATCAGATTCCTGCCTTCGACAATTACGATATGGTGGGCAAAACCTATCGCTTTTTTAAAGGCAAACCGCTCTACGAATTTGGCTACGGATTGAGTTATTCAACGTTCGAATATTCAAATCTAAATGTTGCTCAAAAAATAAATGCAGGCGACAGCTTACAAATAACTGTAAATGTATCAAATACAAGCAGCCGCGATGGCGACGAAGTTGTGCAACTCTATGTTTCGCTGCCCGATTCCAGATTCACGGTTCCGATACGTTCGTTGCAGGGGTTTCAGCGCATTCATCTGAAAGCGGGCGAATCAAAACAACTTAGTTTTGCATTACAGCCAATACAAATGGCTGCATATACCGACGAAGGAATTCCGGTAGTTTCGGCAGGTAAAATACAACTATCCGTAGGTGGCAAACAGCCTGATGCCGTTTCGTTGAAAAACAAAAGTATGATACAAAAAATCATTCAGGTAAAAGGCAGAGAGTTGTTTTTGTCGGAATAATTTGTAGCAAAATAAATGTTTTTTCGTCAGTGTATTAATCTCGTGTACTGCATTTTTCATACTTTATTGAAAAAAATGCAGTGCGCGGGATTATTTCTTTTAGGGCATTTCTACTTTTTATTCGTCACAAATTAAAAATACTTTTTTTTGTTAAACAATTAAACAAATTATATCATGAAAAAACTACTTACTTTTATTTTGTGTGCCTCATTTTCGTTAGGCATAAATGCTGCCGATTTTTTTGTAGATGGAGCCATAGCAGCCAGTGGCGATGGTCTCAGTTGGGAAACTGCTAAAAAAACGATCCCCGAAGCGCTCACCTTGGCAAAAACCAACAATGCTACCAGTCAGGATGACAATATTTATGTAAAAGCAGGCACCTACATGGCTGCTGCTGCTGCCACTGTTCCATTAGATTTAACTCATGTAGATTGCACAGGCATTTCGTTGTTTGGAGGCTATGCAGCTGCAAGTGCGGGTACTGATATTACGCAGCGCAATATTGCTATTAATGCATCAATTGTTGATGGACAAGCTACTGCCAATGTTGTAAAAATTGCACAGCGCGTTACCTTAGATGGATTTACAATTCAAAATGGTAAGGACAATACTTATACACAAAATGCAGTTGCTGCCGGAGTGGCTGTAAGTCATGCAAGTGCCGTGGTTTCAAATTGTATTATTAAAAATAATTCACGAACTACAGCTAACAATAAAGCTTCTGCTGGTGGCGTGTTTATAAAGGCTGGTACGATACGTGATTCTGAGATTTATGGAAATAGTACCACACATGCCAATTCGCAGGGTGGGGGCATACAAATTACAGGAGGAACTATCGAACGTTGTAAAATTTATAATAATACGGCAGGTGCAACAGGTCAGGTTGGTGGAATTTTAGTGGCTAAAGCTACAGCAACCATCAACGTTTATGCCTTACTCGACAATAATATTACTTTAGCTAATAACGTAATCTATAACAATGCTTATCAGGGGATTAAAGTCAGCATTATCACTGGCGAAACCAAAACAGTGAGTCTTATAAACAATACCATTGTAAACAACGCCAGCATTTGTGCT
Source organism: Porphyromonas cangingivalis (assembly GCA_945902955.1). GTDB lineage: Bacteria > Bacteroidota > Bacteroidia > Bacteroidales > Paludibacteraceae > Paludibacter. The sequence goes on along the minus strand of CAMDNO010000018.1, from coordinate 29,426 downwards.
TTTGGTGGAGACGGCATAGCGCAACTTACTGCTACCAACAATATTTTATACAACAACGGAGGCAGCGAAGTTCTTGCCGGAACAGCAACCTACAATGCCATTCAGGCCGAAAGTGCATCCGGCACAGCTAATATTGCATTGACAGCAGGCAGTCAGGCAACTTTATTTACTGCGCCAACAGCATCTGCTGGAATTATTGCAAATGCATCTTCTAATTGGATGCCTATTTCGGGTTCAGGATTATACAATGTAGGTAATAATGCTGCTGCTGTTGGCTCTACCGATATTGCAGGTAATGCACGTATTCAGCAAACCACTATTGATTTGGGAGCTTACGAAACTAATTTGATTACAACATTAACAAAATTGACTAAAAACAATATTTCAAAAATTTACGCCAAACAAGGTGGCATGGTTATCGAAAACGCAACAGCTTACGAAATTTATACTATGGATGGCCACCTACAAAAAAGCGGAAAGTTAGAAAATAACTTTGTACCAATGGCAAATGGTATGTATTTGGTAAAAACATTGGTTGGAACTAACAACGAAGTTACAAAAGTGATGGTACGATAGTTCATTTTAGGTAAAAAAGATTGTTTAGTTTACTCCTTATACAGTGAAGATATATTTGAAAAATCTTCACTGTTTTTTATAATCTTTAAATTATCCTTATTGTTAATTTTTTAATACTATTTCAAATGAAAAAACTATTCACATGCTGCCTGATGGCATTGCTTTGCAGTACACTTTTTTCTCAAACTACAATTTTCGCTGAAAATTTTGAAAACGGCAAGGGTTCGTGGGTTTTCTCTACGGCTGCCGGAGGTAACGATTATGCAATTGTAGCTGCTACGGGCATTAACGCATCAAATGGTGTGCGCAGTAAATTTATCGGCACACCAAATTACATGATTTCACCGGCAGTTACTTTTACTGCCAACAAACCCTACAAAATACGGTTTTGGGCAAAAAGTGCAATCGCTAATACACGCAAAATGATGGTGTATTACAATACTGTAAATCAGGCTAATGGCAATGAAGTATTGGTTGATTCCACAGCTAATTTTACGACCTCATTTGCTCAATACGAATTAAACTTAACCAGTCCACCAGCAGGTACATTTTATATTATTTTAAAAGGCAAAGGCACGGGCTATGTTTATCAATATATTGATGACTTTGATGTCGTTGAATGGGGAAACTTCAAACCAACAGTGTCGGTAACTTCGCCCACCAACAATCAGGTTTTAGTTGCCGGAAGCAATCAAACAATTACGGCTACTGCTGCCGATGCCGATGGGATAGTAAGCTATGTTGAGTTTTACAGAGGTGATGCCAAAATTGGAACTGACAGTGTTGCCCCATACAGCGCTGAATGGCTAAATATTGAAGAAGGAAATTATACAATCAAAGCAATAGCTGTAGATGATAATGATGAATTTACAGTTTCGGATATAGTGAATGTGGTGGTTCAAAACAGTGCACCTATTGTTACATTAACTGCACCTGCAGACGGTTCTACTATAAATCAAAATCAGAGTATTCAACTAACAGCTACAGCGTCCGATTCCGACGGCTCTGTTACAAAAGTGGAGTTTTATGCGAATAATCTTAAAATAGGCGAATCGATAACAAGTCCTTATTCATTTACGTATGAAAATTTGCAACCCGGCCTGTATCTGTTTAAAGCCAAAGCCATAGATAATATGGGCAAATACAGCTACAGCACCGAAAGTACACTTGCAGTACAAGCTACACAGTCAGGAACAGTTTATTTCAACGATTTTGAGTACGGTCAACAGGAAATACTATTATCAACTGCTAACGGAGGAAACGATTGGAAATTTTACAAAACTGAAGGTTATAATGGCTCAACCGGCTTGCGGAGTAGAAATACAAATACAGGAAATAACTTCGTAACTACTGGTAAGTTTTATTTATCCGCTGGTGCTACCTATACCATTTCATTTCAATCAAAATTAAGTGGCACATCAACAATTAAAATGGCTGCTTTTATTGGTACAACAACCGACAAAGCCACCGCAACAGCTTTAGACACTATGGCGTTGACAAGCTCTTACGCACTACGTAGTTGCCAGTATACGGCGCCAACTTCAGGATATTATTACCTTACACTTTCGTCAACTTCTGCCGGCTGGATTAATATTTATTTAGATGATCTTCGTGTAGAAGGACTTGGTGGAGTTACTGATGTTGCTCCTGTAGTATTTTTAAAATCACCCGTTACCGGTACAGCTTTCACCGAAGGAAGCTCAATCTCCTTTGAAGCAGGTGCTTATGATGTAGATGGCAGTATTCAAAAAGTGGAATACTGGAACGGTAATGTAAAATTGGGTGAAACTACAACTTCTCCATACACATTTATCTGGTTGGGCATAACTGCCGGAAGTCGTACAGTAGTTGCTAAAGCTATTGATGCAAACAACAACACAAAAACATCTACCTCGGTTGCTTTGCTTATCGATTATCCTACACACGGATTGTACGATATTACCGAATCCTCGTATATCGGTGGTCAGGAGGGTAAAGGTGCGGTTATGGGTTCTGCAATTTTATCAAACGGGAATATTGTATTAGCGGTAAATCTTGATTCTGTTAATCCGGGTGCAAAAACACCCATCTTACTCAATGGCTCTAATGCTCGTTCGGGTGGTGCCATAGTTTTGTTAGCACCAGATGGTAAAAGCGTTAAATCCGTAACACGTGTATCTGAACAGGTGGCTGATTTGGCTATCGACGACAACGATAACATCTACGTTGCAGCTGGTACAAAAGGGCTTTTAAAATTGAATAGTGATGCTACATCGGTACTTTATAGCAAAGTATTCGAAAAGAATGTGCATCGGGTTGATGTTGGAGCCACAGGTTATACAGTGGTTTTAACCTGTAATGGAATTGATTTTTTAGACGAATCTAAAGATGGTGTTACCATTCGAACGTTAAATCCGGATGGTGTTGAGATTGCCGGTTTTAACGGAGCCTCACAATACACACAGGATGTTTGTATCGACGAAGCAACCCAAACTGTCGTTTCGGCAGGTTGGAAACAATCGTTTACCTGGGAAGGAACTACTACTTATCCGGTTCAAATTTCGAACTACAGAGGCACAAGTTATTCCGGTGCAGTAAAATACACAGGGTACAATCATTCAGCCGATTCGCAGTCGGATTATTGGATAAACAGACCTGAAAATAATATGGCAGATACCCGAGCTGTACGTTGCACCATTGGGAAAGATGGAAAATTGTATATTGGATATGATTGTGCCGGAGGAAACCACATTTTCAGATACGACCCATTTGATAATATGAAGAAAGTGAAAATTGTTGGTGGGGATGCTTATTCTGAATTTTATTCTTCGGGTACCGAAATAAAAACCTTTATTGGTAAATATGAACCTGCAACCGGAGCATATATTCAAGGACAGCAATTTACAGCACGAACGGATATTGGCGCTTGTAATACGGCTGAAATGGCTAACGGAGATTTTACTGCCGATACAGAAGGACGTGTTTACATCACCGGACAATCATTCTATAAACTTCCTGTCACAAAGGATCTTTTCCCAACCGACACCTATAAGGCAGGGGCTTTTATTTTAGTGCTCAATCCTGATTTCAGTTTCCGTGAATTGGTTACTGTGCCGGCGTTGCGTAGTGGGTCATCGGCCTACACCATTGCTTATCGTAAGTTTGCAAACAACGATCATAGTTTAATAATGGGTGGTATTACCAACGATTCATTCTTTTTGGCTTCGCCAATTCAGGAAACAAAAGTGGGTACTACCAATGGTTTCTTTACCTTAATCGGAGGTACAGTTGAAGCACAACAAGTACTTACTGTCGTTAATGGTTCGGGTAGTGGATTGTACTCAATAGGTACAGTAGTTGACATTGCAGCCGATGCAGCTCCCGAAGGTAAAACTTTTGATAAGTGGACAGGCGATGTAGCCGGCATTGCCAATATTTCGGACCCTACAACTACTTTAACCATTACAGATTCGGTAAGTATTACAGCCACATACAAAGATATTGTTGTGTATTACGAAGACTTTAACCCAATTGAAGGGACATGGCTTTATTCAACTGCAGCTGGTGGCAACGACTGGAAGTTAACTGCCGGTGCAGGACTGAATGGAACAGATGGACTTCGTTCGAAATACGTAATAAACACCAATTTTGCTATTTCTAAAGGTATACAACTGAAAGCAGGTGAGCAATACAAAATTTCATATTATACAAAGGCTACCACTGCTAACAATCGGAAAATCACAGCCTCATTTAATACGACACAATTGAACACCGGCAAAACAGATATTTTCACAACTCCGTTTATTACAACCGGATTTGTACAATATTCTGCTCCGTTTACCGTACCTGCCGATAATACCTACTATTTGTGTCTGAGCGCTACAGGTACAAGTTATGTATACCTATATATCGACGACCTGAAAGTAGAACTTGACCTTTCACAAGCATTGCAGAGTCCGGCCATTTCTACAGGTGTCGATACTAATCGTGAAGGAATTCAGATTTATCCAAATCCTTCGACTAATGGATTTGTGAAAGTTGTTACAAGCAGTTCATCTCCTGTGACAGTAAAAATATTAAATCTGACAGGTAATATATGTTTCGAAACTATAGGAAACGACGAAATAACGATACCTACTTCGGGTTTAAGTTCCGGAATGTATTTGTTACAAGTCAAGGATAAAACCTTTAAACTTCAAATCAGATAACCGTTTTTGTATTTAATTTCTTTTTCAACGTGTTGGTGTTGGCTTAGAAACAGTTTTGTAAACAAATGGCAGTGAGGTGTGAAAACGCTTCACTGCTTTTTTTTGTAGATCTAAGTGATTGGATGACTTGGAGTCTTCCGATCACTTAGCACTCCTACTGATATATCATAACCTACAAAACCTTATTCTACGCTCCATTCCCCTCTCACTGGGGAGAGGGGTTAGGGGTGAGGTAGTGAGGTTGTAGCACTCTCTCCCCTCCTTGTAATAAAAAATAAAATATTTTTTCCGCCCTCTTTAGGGCATCACTTTCCTTTTCACGTCAATACATATTGAAACATTATTATTATTAACTGAATTCATTACACTTTAAATTCAATATCGTATGAAAAAACTAACTCTTTTTCTTTTTTGCGCATGCTTCTCGGCAGGGATGTATGCTACCGATTATTATGTGGATGGCTCTGTAGGTACTGCAGGTACTGGCGCAAGTTGGGATTCTCCATTTAAAACGATTGCAGCAGCTGTTTCTGCCGCGACAGGGAATGGTAGCAATACCATAACTGATAATATCTATATCAAAGAAGGTAGCTTCAATGAAAAAATAAATCTGACAGTTACCAACACTGAAAAGATTAGCGTTTTTGGTAGCTATGCTGCTGCAAGTACTGGTACAGATATAACACAAAGAAGCCTAGTCACATCTCCTACAATTCTTGATGGTGGCGGTGTAACTATAGGACCTGCTTTTTCAGTATCTAAAGCAAATGGAAGTGCAGACGGTCTAATCATTCAAAACTTCAAAGCTACTGGAACCTCTCAGGGAACACCTGCTGGTGTACAAATATCAATAAGCACTGCTGTCGTTTCGAATTGTATTATCCGAAACAATACCCATACAAGTACCGCGCTGAAAGGATCTGCTGGAGGTGTCTATATGACAGGTGGAACACTTCAAGATAGTGAAATCTACGGTAACGTACTAACTGGCACAGGTTCAGGTGCTGTGAATTTGATGGGTGGGGGAATACAAATGATTGGTGGAAACATAAATAGATGTAAAATTTATAATAATAGCACAAATGGTGTAGGTGGTGGAATATTTGTTGGGAAGGTTAGCACTAGTTATCCAGTTGCTGATTACTTGGCCTTAGGAGCTAACGTAACCATATCAAACTGTGCAATCTACAACAACGCCAAAGAAGGAATTCTGGTTGGATTGTTAAATACAGATGACAAAACAGTAACGCTTACAAATAATACTATTGCAAACAATGAAAGTAAAAATATATTTATAGCTAAAACTGGTATTGACATCTCACCAACTTATTTAATTGCCACCAATAATATTTTTAGTAATAATGGTGCAGTTGAAAATTTTACTATTCTATCGTCTATGACCTACAACGCCATCAATATGGCAAGTAATTCAGGTACTAATATCGCATTAGCTAACACAAATACTGCTGCTGGTTTTGTTTCGCCTTCTGGAGTTACTGGTTATAACGCCGTAATTCCTGCTTCTGTTACTTCAGCCAATTGGAATTTAGAGGCAACTTCAGTATGTAAGGATGCTGGAAATGGTAGTGGTAATGGCACAACTGATATTGCTGGAAGTGCTCGTGTTTATAATTCGTTAATAGATATGGGTGCGTATGAGTCGCAAGCGGTTAGTGGTGGTCTGTCTACCCCAACGGTAACTGTTACTCCTATTGGCACTTATACTTACAATGGTAATCCTCAAGGCCCAATTGCTGCTACTAACACTGGAACTGGTACAAGTTATACTTTCAGTTATGTAGGAACAGGTGGAACATCATACACTGAAAGCGCTACTTTACCAACAAATGCAGGCACTTACACTGCAACAGCCACTGTGGCAGCTAATGGAGCATTTAATTCTGCCAGTTCAATCGCTACCGAATTTACTATTTCCAAGGCAAGTCCAAGTATTTCGGTTTCGGGTACACAAAGTTTTACTTACACTGGAGCTGCACAAGGTCCCGCTACAATTTCTTATAGTGCCGATGGTACAACATCATTGTTATATACCAATACAGATGGTGTAGCTTATTCTTCAGCTACAGCACCAACTAATGCAGGTAATTATAAAGTGGTTGCAAGTGCAACATCAACTGCAAATAACAATGCAGCCACTTCGGCTGATTATACGTTTAGCATTTCCAAAGTGGCATTAACCATTACTGCCACAGGTCCTTCTAAGATTTACGGAACGACATTAACCGCTGGTGCAAGTGCCACTAATTTTACAGCAGGAGCTACAGGCGTAGGCAGCGAAGCAGTAACAAGCGTTACTTTAACTCCAGATGCAGCCGGACTTTCGGCAGCAACAGCAGCAGGAGCCGCATACACTGTTACACCATCGTTGGCAACAGGTTCTAATGGCTTTTTGGAAAGCAATTATAATATTACTTATGCAACATATAATGGAACTGTTACTGCTGCCGCTGCCAATAAAATAGGTGGAGATATAACCGCATTAGGACTTACAGATACAGAATTAGCAAATACAGATGTAACAATCACTTCGGGTGAGTTAGTTGTAAACACAGGTAAAACTGTTCGTTCCATTACCGTAAATGGTGGTGCAAAACTTACTGTACCAACAGGTCAAACACTTATACTTACAAACCTTACACTGAAAAGTCATGCTACCAACGGCACATCAACGTATGTACCTGAAGGAACTGGTACGCTAACAGTAACTGGCACAACCAATGTAGAGCAATACTTAGCTACAACACGTAACTGGTATGTTTCGAGCCCTGTAAGTAATGCTAATGCACCAGCAGGATATACCTATTATCGCCGCGACGAATCGCTTTCCAATCTTGGTTGGGTATCGGTAAGCGCTGGAGCAGGTTTAGTTGCAGGTAAAGGATATATTGCCTTGCCATCTACAGCTGGCGTTCCTATTACATTTACTACCCAAAGTGGTGGTACATTAAATACAGGAAATGTTACAATTCCAATTACGTATACATCGGATGCTACTTCGGGCAAAGGATATAACCTTATTGGCAATCCTTATCCTTCGCATTTGAGTTGGACATCTGCTTTCGCTACTGCAAATGCAGCAAAAATTGATGCTTCTATTTGGTATCGTACCAATTCGAGCGGTTCAAATGCAACCGGTTGGTCGTTTGTAACATACAATCCTATCACTGGCGAAGCGGTTCCTTCCATTGCTAATGGTGGAATAATTCCTCCTATGCAAGCATTTTGGGTGTTGGCAAAAGAAACCGGAAGTATTCAGTTTACAAACGATATGCGTTCGCACCAAACTGGCAATCCACTCAAAGCACCTGCTACAAAAAGTGCTGATCGCAAAAAACTACGTTTGCAAGTATCTTTCGGCACAAGAGCCGACGAAGCTTTAATCGTTTTCGATGCCAATGCCGCAGATTTGTACGATGTGTACGATTCGCCTAAAATGATGAACAATGTAACCGATATGGCTGATATTTACACAGTAGCCGACGCAAAAAATTTAGCTATCAATAGCATGAGCACTGTGAAATATAATACCGAAATCCCAGTAGGTTTTAGCACACGCACAGCAGGTGATTTTAGCTTTTCGTTAAGCGAATTTTCGAACTTCGAAACAGGTACACGCGTAATCCTAAAAGACACAAAATACCCAACTACCGAAGTGGAACTTACACCCGAAACGGCTTACAACTTTAGTGCTCCAATTACAGCAGCCAATGCTAACCGTTTCAGCTTGCTATTCCGTGCACCAGGCGCTGCCACAGGAGTAAACACAGTTGAAAAACTCAATGCACAAGTATTTGTAAATGCTGCCAACCGGATAACAATTGTAGCTCCCGAAAAAGCAAACTATGCTGTGTACAATGCAGTAGGCATGATGCTTGAGAAAGGACAAACAACCGCTGAACTGCAAACTGTAAACTACAAACTGCAAACTGGTGTATATGTAGTTCGGGTATCGGAAAATGGCAAAGAGTTAACAACAAGAGTGATAATAAAATAAACAAAATATTATGAAAGAAACAATAAATAATACCGCTCAACTCTTAAATTCCCCCATGAGGGGTCGGGGGGCCAAAAGATATTTTGAACCACGTATCGAAATCATTTTTCTCGATAGCGACATCTCATTAGCATTAGAATCGACAGCCCCGCCCGAAGGCCCGGGCGAAACAGGTTCTTTATCGCCGGAGTTTTTACATAATGAACCTTTTAAAAGCCAATTGGTTTAATTTTTTACCCGAGCCACCCCTGCGGTGAGGCTCTTATGCACAGTGAGGGCGTCTTTTTGAAAGACACCCTCACTTATTTATATAAAAAAGCCCTGCACGTTTAAGAACAGGGCTTGAAGGGGTTGAGATTTTAAATTGTTGCAACAATATTTTCAAATAACCTCGCCAACATAACGCTTCACTATAAGCGGATATTTCTCGGGATGAATCAGACTGTCTAATTCTAAATCAACGTCCATACTATCCCAACGAATGCCCATTGTGCCAATGTTCCGCACATTCATAATATCACTTACTTTGGCATCTTTAAACCAAGGCAAACGATTGAATGACAGGAAATAATCTTTTCCGAATGCAGTAATAAAAACACCATCGATTGTAATAGAAAGCACCTTAACCAACGTGTTTTCTGTATTTTTCTTTAAATTCCTTTTCATTGTTATTTACTATTAGGGTTATTTGTTTTATTTCCTTAGCTTTAAATCTATTAGAGTTTATATAAGTTAGAATGATATGAAGATAATAGAACGCGGATTTACGCTGATTAAGCGGATTTTAAAACGGATTTATATTCCGACAAGTCGAAATGATTAAGACCTCGCTCTTAAATCTTCCCCGATTTATCGGGGATAAAATCTGTTTATAAATCCGTATTTTTAAATTTATTCGGTGAATATCCGCTAAATCAGCGTAAATCAGCGTTCCTATTCTTTTTTCTAATATTTAAAACTCAATATTTCAGATACATATAACTTGAATAATGGCTATTATTGTATGCTTCTTTTTCATTTGACTCTACAAAGTTAATACACTTTTGTAAATTAATAAAATATTTGGGGGAATATAAGTTGACCCTTGTCAGTTTGTTTTTTTAGGGCATTACCCCCATTTTTACGTCCATAATTACAAATCTCAAAAAACGTAAAAATAAATCCTTTTTTAATACGCATAATTTATTTTAAAATGAAAAAACTCCTACCTTTTGTTGTTTTTATTTTTAGTTCGCTTTTTATTTTTTCGGAAACTCTTATACTTTCCGATGGTTTCGAATCGGGTAAAGGTTCCTGGATTTTTTCCGGTAGTGGTGGAAATTCGTATTCTGTGATAACTACCGATGGTTATAATTCACTTAATTGCATACGGAATAAATACATTTATTCGCCTAATTACATCATTTCCCCCACAGTAACTTTTGGTATTGGTAAAGCCTATAAAGTGCGGTTTTGGGCAAGAGTGGGAACAGCTTCAAATAAAAGTCGCAAGATAGAAGTTTATTATAATTCATCAGCAACTTCTGACGCAAACGATGTGTATGTTGGTACCACTTCTACAATTAGCGGAACATATATTCAATATACGCTGGATAATATTGTGAATCCACCAGCAGGTACAAAATACATTATACTCAAGGTTATTGATACCGGAGCTTCACCAACCTATAATTTTTGCTATATCGATGATTTTGAATTTATCGAAACGGGAAATTTTCTTCCAACGGTGGCTATCACAAGTCCTGCCGACGGCTACACACATACTGCCGGAACTTCTTTACCAGTAAGCGTTACAGCTGCCGATGCCGATGGCTCGGTGAGCAAAGTAAATCTGTATTATCGCAATGAATTGTTAGGCAGCTTAACTACACCGCCTTACAATTTTACTATTCCGAATTTACCCATTGGTGCCAGCACACTTTACGCCAAAGCCTACGATAATGCAGGAGATTCAACTGTAACAGCAACTATTACCGTTACCGGAGTGAATTTGCCTCCAACTTGTACACTTACAGCTCCGGCAAGCAATGTATCTATCAATCAAGGTAGCATCGTAACACTTTCAGCCACTGCGTCCGATACAGATGGGTCGGTAAGTGAAGTTTCATTTTATGTAAACGGATCGAAAGTATCCACCGTGCAAACAGCACCTTACACCTACGATTGGAGCAATCCTAATCCGGGTTCATTCACAGTTTTTGCCGTGTCAACTGACAATACAGGTTTATCAACGACTTCGGGTTCAGTTAACATTACTTCCAATGCTACTTCTACAGGATATTTAATTACCGAAAGTTTTGAAGACAATGCTTCAAATTGGATATTTTCCAATATTGCCGGAGGGAATGAGTGGAAAGTATATGATGGTGAAGGTGTAAATAGTACAAAAGCTATGCGTCGAAAATCGTCGGTGGATAAGAATTTTATTCGCTACAGCACACCTTTGTATTTTTCGGTTGGTACTTTTTCAGTGGCATTTTCGGCAAAAGCAAGTACGGTAACATCTGGTTATAAGTTAGAAGCCGGATTAATTTCGGGTGCGGATACTATTTGGAGTAATTTAAGTGCCGAAGTGGGTATAAGTTATTCTCAACAAACATTGTCATTGGTATGTCCTACTGCCGGATATTATACTTTTCTCTTTCGGTTCAGACCTTTAGCAACTCAGACCTGGAAGTATCTTTGGGTGGATGATATTTTGGTTTCCGGTCCGGGTGGATTTCCCAATGCCGAACCGATTGTAAGCATACTAACTCCTGCCAACTCAGCCGAAGTGGCTATTAATACGCCCACCGATTTAACCACATTTGCTTATGATATGGATGGAACAATTACCAAAGTGGAGTATTTTATTGAAAATGAAAAAATTGGCGAAGCTACTACTGCTCCTTATACCGTAAGTTGGACACCTACGTTTTCGGGTGTTTTCACTCTCAATGCCAAAGCTACCGACAATGGTGGAAAGTTTCAAGAAAAAGTAATATCGGTATTGGTAAATTATGCCGACCGTAAAGTGTACGATTTTGTAGCATCGTCGTATCTTGGTGGCGAAGCAGGTTCGGGCAAAGTATGGGGTACCAAAGTGCTGTCGGATGGGGTTATTGTATTGGCTTGCGACTGGGGAACGGTGATTCCCGAAGGTGCAGTGCTGCATTTGCTCAATGGAGCTACTATCAACTCGCGTGGTGCTCTCGTGCGTATTTCGGCCGATGGAAAAACCGTGCTTTCGGTTACCAAAATAGGTGCTTATGCAGTGGATTTGGCTATCGACAACAACGATAATATTTATGTGGCTGCCGGTACCAGTGGCTTGGTAAAAGTAAACCGATTGGCCGACAAATTGATACTTGCCAAAACTTTTGCCAAAACAGTTTATCGTGTTGATGCCGGCAAAACAGGTTACATGATAGTGTTGACGCTTCCTGGAGTTGATTTCGATGGAAAAAAATGGGGCAATGTAACAGTTAATGTTATGAATCCGGCTGGTGATGTAATTACTTCTTTCGGCGGTGCTTCGCAATATACCAATGATGTGTGTATCGATGAAGCTTCGCAATCGGCTGTAGAAGTAGGTTGGAAAAACGTTTATACTTGGGAAGGAACAACAACTTTTCCTGTGGATATACCGGGCTTTAAAATCTATTCGTTTGCTGGAACGCTTAAATTTAATGGTTACAATTGGAGTAGCGATTCTAGCTCACCAAACTGGATAAATGCTTCGGATAATAATATGGCCGATACACGCATTGCCCGTGTTAGCATGGGCGACGATGGTTTGATGTATTTTATGGCGGAAGTGTCGGGTGGAAATCATCCGCTGCGTTACAGTCCGTACGATATACAAACCAAAGTGCGTTTTGTGGGTGGCGATCATTTTCACAACTTATCCAACGTAGGCACCGAGTTTCATACTTATGTTGCGCGCATGAACATTGCCACTGGTGCATGGATTGAAGGACAGAGTTTTACGGCTCGTAAATCTGACGGAACGGGCAACACCATTGATCCAGAGCATGGTAATGTGGCTGCCGACATAGATGGACGTGTCTATATTACAGGAAAATCGTTTTACGGAACACCCCTTTCTCGCGAAATTTTACCCGAAATTTCCTATTCCGGAGGTGCTTTGATTTATATTATGAACCCCACACTACAAACCCGCGAATTGGTGGATCGAGTGGTGCAAAAGAACGGTGGTCGCGATATAGCAGTACGTAAATTTGCCAACCACGATAAAACCATTGTGTATGGAGGCGATGTGGCGTTCACTTCAGGTCAACCATTAAACTCATTTTTATATCTGGAAAATCCGGTGCAAAATACGTTTTATGGTGCTGCCGACGAGGTAGCTGGTTTTTACGCCGTGATAGGTGGAACCACACCTGCTCAGTACGAGCTGAAAGTGAATGGCGTATCGAAAGGTATGTTTGCCGAAGGAACAAAAATTGCGCTCAATGCAGCCGATTATGGCGATGTTGGTTCGTTTACCCGCTGGAGTAACGGACAAAATTACATTACCGACTCAACGGCTGTAGCCACTACTTTATCGATGCCCGGAATGAATGCTACTCTCTCAACTCATTTTTCGATTACAACTATTAATACAATTCACTCAGATATCAACTTAAAGATTTATCCTAATCCTGCTATCGGTCAGGTTCGTATCTCTTCAGGTTCAAACTTACCAACCGAAGTAAGGATTTGTAGTGTAACCGGTAAAATAGTTTGGAACGGAATGGTGAAAGGAACTGAAATCATAAATATCAACTTTTTGCCAAAAGGTATTTATATTGTTTCGGCTGGTAATAGGCTCAATCAGAAATTAGTAGTGCAGTAATAAAATTGTTTTTTGTTATTTACACTATTTTCAGTAAGTTTGCAGTGCAATAATTCCGGAATCTGATACTGCATTTATGAGTTATAACTTTTATGGGTTTATACGATATACAATTATCGGTGCAATGCTCTTTTTACTAAGTGCTTGCAGCGATTTTTTGTCGTCGATACGTAATGAAAACAATCAGAGTATTGAATCGCTGCTTTACAATCTGAGCGATTTGGATGTGTGTGTCAATGGAGCTTACGGAGCGTTTAGTTCCAATTTATATTTTGGCACACTTGCTTTGTCCCAAATGCTTGGTTCTGATGAAATTACAAATACCCTCAACACCACAGTTATTCCTGATTTTTCGGGAAAAAACACCCTGAATTATTTTTTCAACTATAATTGCAATTATGATGATTATCAGGCAGGTATACTTATGCAATGGACGTCGTTTGTCAACAACAATTGCAATGTAGTGATTCAGTCAATAGAGAAAGAACTACCTACACTAAAAACAAAAAATGATTCACTGAATGCCGACAGATTGCTCGGTGAGGCTTTTTTGATGCGTGCCACCTGCGAATTTTACAATAATTTTTACATAGGCAGGCAATTCCATGTTTCGACACTCAATTCACCCTCTACCTTGTATCGTAAGAAACCAATACTTAGCTTTGAAGACATGCCTGAACCACGTAAAACGGTAGCGCAGGTGTATCGCTTTGTTATAGATGATTTGAAACAGGCTGAAATATTAATACCCGAAAAGTTTGATAAATCCATTCATCCTACAGCTTACCAATTTCGCTGTAAGCGCAATGTGGCAACTGCCATGCTGGCAAAAGTCTATTTTCAAAAAAACGATTTCGATTCGGCACTTATTTATGTAAATAAATTGCTGGGAAATACGAAAGGGTCGTCCACTTTGTTTCCTTTGCAGTCGGGGACAAGTTATGCACGTCTTTTTCAAATTGTTGACAAAACCAACTTTCAGGCAGGCAATAATTCGGAGATTATCATGGGTTTTCATGGTAATAGTGCATTTTTGCCTACTATCTCATCGCGTTGGAATGGGTTTCAGTGGACGGCTTTTAAAAACTTACAAAATGGTGATGTTACACAATCAAAATTTCGATTGGTAATTGACAGTTCGCTTGTAATAAGAATGTTGCAGGGAGATACTTCCATGGATGTTCGTTTCAGGCAAATGATGTATGTTACCCGCAATCAGGGTAAGGAAGCACCAGCAGGACAGTGGACCACACTTAAATATGCATATCCTACATCTAATATTATTTGGCTGCGTGCTGCCGAATTTCATTTGATGCGTGCCGAAATTTACGTACATATAAATAAATTACAGGATGCTGTGTCAGAGTTAAATCTTATTCGGGCTAGAGCAGGTTTGGACGAAATTGGCAACGGTATTAGTAAAAACAGTTTAATGAAAACGATTATTGATGAACGTAGTCGCGAGCTCTGTTTCGAAAACGTTCGCCGTTGGGATAATCTTCGATTAGCATCGTTGAGCGATAGTCCAGTAGCTGAATATCTTCCGGAACCTTACAAATCAGGATTTATACCGATGGGTAATAGAAAAATTAATACAGCCGAGAGTTTGATTCATTGGAATAACAATCGTTTGTATTGTTTGATTCCCGAAAACGAATACCTTTATAATACAGCTTTAGAAAGATAACAGGGAGTAATGTTGACAAAGAGAAATATAAAAAACAACAATTCATCAAACTATAAAGTTTGGTTTATCTCTACTTTGCTTTTTTTAGTGCAAATGGTTTATTCTCAAACGAACGGAAAAACCTTTACGTTGAGTTTTACAAATACTCCACTTAAAGAAATACTGAATGTGGTTGAAAAAAAATGGGATGTGGTTTTTGTGTATAATACAACCGAAATAAGCGATAAACAACAGGTTACACTTAACATTCAAAACGGAACGTTAACCGCAACATTAAATCAGTTACTCCCTTCGCTGAAAATTGAGTTTAAACTGGTTGATTATTTTATTTTTCTTTCTTTGGCAAAAAATGAAATACCATCCTCTTCCGAACAGGTTTTTTGGATAAACGGAAAAGTGGTTGACGATCTTAAAATGCCGCTTCAGGGAGTATGTTTAATTAATCAAGCAAACGCATTAAAGGCAATTTCCGACGAGAATGGTAATTTCCGCTTTTTAAAAACAGAACGGGATTCCATACTCTCGTTGGTACTTTTAGGCTACCGTACACAAAAAATCACCGAAATTAAAAGTACTGCTTTGAGTGTTGTTATGCGGAGTAATACCTTTCTGCTCAATGATTTAATGGTTGTTGGTTATGGTAAATTAAAGACAAAAGAAATTACTGGTTCTATAGCTTCCCTTCCTGAACGCATTTTGAAAAATGCAATAGGCGGGGATTTAGGCACAGCTATACAGGGAAATGTATCTGGCGTATATGCCACTAATGATCGCTTTCGGGTGAGAGGCGTATCGTCGATTAATTCCATTGCAGAACCCTTGGTTGTGGTGGATGGCGTGCCACAAAGTCTGACACTTAAAGACTTAAATCCGGATGATATTGAGTCAGTCGAATTTTTGAAAGATGCTGCTTCGGGTGCTATTTACGGCTCAAGGGCTTCGAATGGGGTTATTTTAGTAACAACCAAATCGGGTGACTTTGATATGCCTTCAAAACTGACAGTTAATTTAAAAACTGGCTTAAACTATTTAATTAACAAGCCTGAGTTCTTTACGGGCTCTGAATTGCTTAAGGTTATCGACAACGCATATTACAACCGATATCCAGAGAGAAAACAGTTTTCTGATTCAAGTCCTACCAAGTATTTTCCATTTTCTTCGGATTATACAAACTTCAAAGGCTATAACCGAGGCTGGTTAAATTCGTATCTGCTACAACAGCCTAAAGGTACTGATTGGTTAAATGAAGTAAATCAGCCAATGCTATACAGTGAATTTAGAATTGCATTACAAGGCGAGCAGAGCCAAAACAAGCACCTGATTAGCCTATCTTACCGAACGAACAATGACTTTATAAAAGACAAATCCACCGAACGAATCACTTTGTTGTTGAAAAACGACTACAATATCACAAAGTTTATTAAAGCCGGGGTATCATCCAATTTTGTAATAAATTTGTGGAATAATTCAACCTATACATCTGTCAACTTGCTACTTAACCGTTCCTCACTTTTACCGGTTCATGCTCCAGATGGTTCGGGAAGTTTGTTCGATGCCCGAAATATTAATGACAAAAAAGGGGCAAATCCAATTTACAGAATGAATGAAACTTGGGACGACAATATTGATTTGAATGGCATTTTGACTGTTTATGGTGAAGTACGTTTTTTAAATAATTTCACATTCCGTTCCGATTGGAGCTTTACGCCCGGAACGCGTAGATACCGTAACTTTCAGTCGAAGGATTTTTACCGCGAAGACGAAGCCATCGACCCCACAAAAAGTGGTATAATACTATATGCCCGCACATTAAATTACGGCATTAACGGAAACAATGTACTGAATTATACAGCCGATTTGTCGCGCAGGCATAAGCTAAAGGTGATGCTCGGAAACAACATTCAATCATTCAACAGCGATTTTAATGTAGCCCGATACGAAGGCTTTCCGACAGATTATTTTGAGTTGACAAATGCCAATACCGAAAAAGTATATACGCTACAGTCGGCAGGTATGGATGGTTATCGTTTTCTGTCGTTTTTTAACCGTTCGCAATATGCTTTCGACGACAAATGGTTTGTGGAATTAAATGCACGTGCAGATGCTACATCGCGGTTTACACCACATAATCGTTGGGGATTTTTCCCCGGTTTGGGTGTCAGCTGGTTGGCAAGTTCCGAAGAATTTGTAAAGAGCATAGAGACTATCGACTACCTCAAATTACGCGCAGGTTATGGTTATGTAGGCAATGCCGAAGTAGGTAATTTCCCTGCTGAATCGAGGGTGTTAAATTGGGCTGAATATGCCGGAAGTCCGGGCTTTGTATTCGACCGCATTGCAAACCCCGATGTGCAATGGGAAAAACAAATTCAGCTAAACACAGGAGCTAATATCTCGATATTAAAGAACCGGATTTCAGCCACCCTTGATTTTTATTACAAAAGGAGTAACGACTTACTTATCAATTACAATATCGGAACTTTTCAGGGCTATTTTAGTACAGATGTAACTGTAAATTCGGGAATTATGAACATCAAAGGTTTCGATTTTAATATCACAACGGATAATTTACAATCGACTCTGAAATGGAAAACGGAATTTAATATTTCACATTTTAGCAGTAAAGTTCTACAACTATCAGCTCAACAGCCATTTATTGAAAAAGGTGTGAACCGCGTTTATTCGGGCTATCCTTTGGCACTTTATTATTTACCCTTGTGGGCGGGTGTTGACCCCGAAACAGGGCATGAATTGATTTACGAAGTTGCGGGAACCGAACCAAACAAAACAAAAACAGGAAATACATTGGATGCCGAACTGCTAACGGCGGCTGAATATCGAAATCAGCGGGTGTTGATAACCGACAAAACACCATATCCGACGATGCACGGTGGTATTAATAACTTGTTTACCTACAAAAACTGGACACTCTCGTTCCTGTTTTCGTTTCAAACCGGCAATTGGTTGTATCATTCAGGCATGCGCCAAAACAGTTACGTTTCGACCTACGACATTCAAAACAAACTTAAATCAATAGAAGGATATTGGACGCCGGAAAATAAACAAAGTCAGATTCCATTACTGTACAACTCTATCATGTCAGGACGCGAAAGTACTCGTTATCTGGTTGATGGATCATATCTGAGGCTGCGCAATGTGTTGATAAACTACAGCTTGCCTAAAAATATGGCGGCAAAGATTTATGCTAAATCGGTCAACTTACAACTTCAGGCACAAAATCTGCTCACCTTTTCGAAATTTAAAGACGGCGACCCCGAAGTTTCGGGAGGTGCAGCAGGAGCCGATGCCAATCTTTCGCCCGGAAATGTGGGCCTTAATTCAGGAATTGCAACGCTGAATTTCGGTGTAAGTGTTGTTTTTTAGGCTTTTAGTAAATTTGTATCTTCTTCGTAAAGGTGTTATTACCCGTTTTTACTTTTAGCAAAAACAATCCTTTCAGTTTCTTGGATAATGGCAGTTGAACTAACTCCATGCTCGATGTTTTTTGGTTGGACAACATTAAAACCGATTTGCCGCTGAGGTCGAATAATTCCACCAGATAACTGCCTGTGTAGGTCGAATAAAGTTCAATATTTAACAAGTTAGTCGCCGGATTTGGATAAATTTTAAAGCTATCCTGATTCACTTTGTTTTTGGCAATGCTTGCGTAGTTACCAGATTTATATACGGGCAAAGTACCTGTATAATCAATCTCAAATGCTTGCGTCAGTCCATCGTTTATTCGTAAAATGCTATTTTTTAACTGTAAATTTGGTCCATCGTACACACTCCATTTCGAATTTGTCATATCAACCGAAGTGCCATTAACCGACCACGATGCAATACGACCAAAACCCTCACCAGTTGGCCATGTAGGTTGAATAAAGGGTGGTGATTTTTGAGCAAGCTGACGCGTAACGGGTCCATATCCCCAGTCGTAAAGCGGTTCCGTAAATGTGCCCGATGAATTGTATTGTATGTTCAACACATCTCCTTTTGCCGAAGTGTATACAATGTTGTCAGCTGAAATATTGGTTTTATTGAGCGAAGAATTATCAATAATCGCATCCTGAAATACCACAAACGAGGCATATTCTTTTTTCGAACCCACTTCCAGTATCAATCCACACAAATTACCTTGCGGGGCAGCATCTTTCAGCGCATAATTGTCGGTAACGCTGGCGTAAGTTGGTGCAGTTTGAGCAATGGAACGTATAGCCACGTAGTTACTGTCCATTTCGTAAAACTCAATATTGTTGCGAAGTAAACGGTTTACAGTAGCATTTTTTTTCCATACCGCCATGTACGAAAAATTAGCGTTACTAACATCCGCCGACATATTAACAGGATTTCCCTTGCCATCGTTCGGGAAACGCTGGTTGAAATCGGTTGCCCAACTCGTTTTCCAATTATTGATAATGGTTTGTATTTGAGCATAAATCGCATTGTAATTAGCAGGAACTTTGGTGAGTTGTACCAGCACATTGCGGTGATGCACCAATTGGTCCCAAGGCATGCGATGACGTGCTTTGTTCCACTCTTTTGAACCATAACCTACGATGACGTTGGCTGTTTTAGCTGCATTTGTTTCGTCGGGAGTTACTTTACCAACAAATTTCCAGGCCTGAAATTGGGAATCGCCACCTGTAAAACCGCCGTAAGGTAAATAAGCGGCTCCCAACGTATAGGTGTTGCCAATGTAAAAAGTCTGTTTTACCGCTCCGGGATTGTTCATTAGGTATTCGCCTTTGCTATTGTAGTACATCGCATTTTTGGTCAATTGTTTTTTTGCCAATTTTACAGCTGCCAAAGGTGGTCGATAGTCCGAAACAGCCGCATAAACTGCTGTCGAAGCTTCTACATTTTGAGTGCCAACTGCCCACGAGATTTTACGCGGGCTCTCTCCAAACCAAAGCCACGAAAAATAATCACTACCGCTTACCACGCTTTCGTAGCCTGTTCCGTTACGCGATTCGTAGCCGCCCACAATGCCCTGAGTGTAGTGCAAAGCCATTTCGCAAGCATAATAATCGAGTACAGCCTGCGCCACTTTTCGCACTTCGGGGTCTTTGGCTCCGTCGTACAAAGCAATCCAGCCAATCATGCCGTAAGGCGCATAAGTGCTCGAATTCCATTCTCCCAATCCGGCAGTGTACAACGTTTTTGCCCATTCCATTATCCAGAGTTTTGCGCTATCTAATTTTTGTTGTGCATCCGGAAAATCGGTAGGAAAACTGTCGCGTGCAATTTGTGCATACAAATAAGCGGCAGGACGCGTCATAGCAATGTGGTTTTCCGTTCCTTCGGACATAAATAGATTATAACTATCGTTTCTATTCCACGCAGCTGTCAGGTAATTTTTTACAGTCGATTTTACCGAAGGCGCTCCCCAGTAATTTGAAAATAGATAGGTTTCGCCCGCTAAATTAAAGTGGAATCGTGCCTGTATGCAAGTAGAATTATTAAAATGCGGTAGATATTGATTTCCTTTGGCATTTGTAACACCATATTTATGAAAACAAGCTACGGCAATTTGCCAGTTGTACTTGCCATAATCGGAAGGATTGCAATTGTACCAGCCTGAAGCATCGGCTTTGTAGTCGTCGGCTACGTAATTGATAATTTGTTGGGCACGGGCTTGAAATTCGGTTTCGTACGATTGGGCTGTTGAAACAGCTGCGAAAACTGATAAAACAGAAATAACAAGACACTTTTTAAAAATTGGCATATTGGAAATTCGAATGTTTACGTTGGTTTTTACTTTTAGACGTATAATTATTATTTTGCCTTAAAATTGAATCATTCAATTATCAGTTTATCTGTATTATTTCCGATTTTTATCAAATAAATTCCTCTCGGTAAATCTGATACTAAAAGCTGTTCACCATTCACAATCAGCTTTCTTCTTACTTCAATTCCGGATAAGCTTACTATGGATAATGGGACTGGTACTGCGTTTTCAATGCGAATGTTCAGGATGCTTTTTGCCGGATTTGGATAAAAGGAACAGGCTTTGTCAGCAACAGTTTTCGAAACGGCGGTTGCCGAATTTTGAGCTACTCTGAAATGCCATTTTATAATTGCGTTGCCCTCCGTTTCGCCCACAAACCGAATGCTGTTTGCCGGAATTGTTATCGTGTCGATATCGTTTATTAGCAATGCTGTAGTAGGAGTTAGCTCTAATTTCGAACCATTTATAGCTGCATTTAAAGGCGAAACTGTATTGTCGGATGCTCTTTTGATGCTAATATTGGATAAGTCTATGGCTTCGATGGCCTTTTTAAATTCCACAAAAACAGGCGCAGCTGCATCAGTACTGTGTTGCATTTGATAAGGCGCCTGCGCAATTGGCAGCAACAAATCGGTTGTATATGAACTTACAGAAGTAAATGAACTATTTCCGTGTACAACGGTTTGGTAAGGAACATTTAAACCTGCTCTATTTACGCCGGTGTTGTTTCTCACAACAATATTGCTTCCGGGCATTTCGTACACATTCGAAGCATTTTTATAACCAATATTGATGTTTGAAATATTCGTATTATTTTCAATAAATAAATTATCTACACGATGGTTTGCTTCCTTTTTAAATATCATGATTATTCCATCGGTTCTGCCCGTAATGTCTTCATTGGCTCGCAAATCATTGTTTGAAATCGTAACATTACTAATTGGAACTTGTACATCATAAATGCCAACATAACCAGTCACTCTGTTGTTGCGAATAGTTATATCACGCATTCGTGCACCGTAGCCCGAATTGGCATCGGCCGTATTAAATCCCCATGCATCCTGCCACTGTATCATAATTCCTTCGCCATCAGTTGAATAATATTTGGTATTCACCATTTTATGACGTGTAACTTCAAAATCGTTATTTTCAATCAGAATATTTTCGCCTGCAAAATTCAGAGCACGGTTTTCGAGTGTATTGCCGTTGTAGCTTATTAAACTTTTGCCGGTAGCATCGAGCCATGCCAATTTACCGGTTTTGTCCTTTTTGATATTCCCCCGCACCACAATTCCTATGGCTTCGGCAAAATAGCCCACCCGCATGGTGGTGTATAACCAATTGTCAATCAGCTCAATTTGCTGATTTATCGGAACTGCATTCACCGATGGATTCATTCTTTTTCCGTTGGCACGTATTCCGTAATGGTTCAGATAATCGAACCGCGCACGTTCTCCATGGGTTATTGTTGTTAAGCCAGTCGCTGTTGCACCATTCGGATTTTCGGCACCATTAATATAGGTTCCTTTGGCAATATAATTTGGTTGGTCGTAACTGTCGTCGGCAATAGGGTGTACTGTGTTGTTCATTAAATCGTTTACACGGCAACGGGTTACGGAGGCACAACTTTCGGCATAAACTGAAATATTGTAAGTGTGGCGATACGAAAACCGCTGCCAACCATTCATATACGTCATATCCGGAACGCCGGCATCGGGCTGTGCCACATTGTTTTGACGAACTCCATAAACCAACATATTTTTACTTGCCGACGAACCTATACTTATTCTAGCATGATTTATATCTAAATAAACAATACCGCAATTAAATACATCGCCGGTAGTAGTTATCGACTTAAATGCAGTGGTGTTGTCGGTGCCATTTCCGGTAAATGTAGGTTCGTATTTAGGAAAAACAAGGCGTGATGCGGGGGCAAAACTATCTGATTTTGAATCGGTTTGTATAGGTGTTTCGCCACGTAAAATAACTTTTGAGGGCAAAACTACATTGTTCACAAAGGCATAACTTCCGGTGGGAAAAAAGATCGTTCCACCGTTTGCGCCTAAAGCAACGAATGCTTTTTGCAAAGCATTGTCCCACGAAGTTTCTTCGGCAAGTTTAAAATCGGTAATTGAAACCGTGCGCGACCAATTTAGTTCGTCAGTCCATGTAGGTGCAGCACTACCGTATTGAGTTTTGTAGGGATTGTCGGTTGGCTGTGCAACTAAAGCAAAATTTGCACATAACACGAATAAAAGGATAATTTGATTTTTCATAAACTATTTTTTAAAACTGAATTTCTGAGTTAAATTGCCTATAAACAGCTGAAAATCTCCATTTTCGAGCAGTTTCTTTCCATTCTTATCGGGAAATGAAAGGTGTTCCGCAGCGGAAATTTCAAAAATTACGATTTTTTCTTCTCCTGCATTTAATGCCACTTTTTCGAAATGCTTGAGCATTTTTATCGGGCGCGAGATAGAACCAACTTCATCTTTGATGTACCAAAGTGCAGTTTCGGTGCCTGCTATTTTTCCTGTATTTTTAATTTTCACCGTTGCTTTTATTGTTCCTATAGCACTTACTATGGAGTCGGAAAGTTGAATATCGGCGTATTCAAACTGGGTATAACTCAATCCGTGACCGAATGGAAATAACCATTTTGGAAGCGTGTCGGGTTTCCAGTAAATGTTGTATTCCGACGGTTTGTAGTTGTACGGTATGGTATGACCTGCACTTAAAGGATAGGAAAAAGCCAAACGCGCCGACGGATTTGTTTTGCCCGAAAGTATATTGGCAATTGCTTGTGCACCTTCGATGCCCGGATAACCTGCAAAAAGTATGGCTTCTGCACCGGCAGCTTGCTTTGTAATCACACGCGGACGACCCTCCATAAGCACCAGCACAACCGGTTTTTTAGTTTCTATTGCCACATCCACCAATGCAAGTTGGTCGGTATCGAGCGTGAGGTCATTGATATTCCCCATAAATTCGCTGTAGGGTTGTTCGCCAATCGCCAGTACTATTACATCTGCTTTGCGCGCATCTTTTTGGAATGATTTGCTGTCTTTTGTAGCTAAAATACGTTCTGTTTTTGACAAAGTCACATTTTTCTCGCCAAAAGTATTTTTGCAAGCTTCGAAAAGCGTGCGCATCGTTTTAGGTTGCAAGTCCTCTTCAGCACCCATCCAGTCAAACGACCAGGGGCCATTCAACATACGTTTTGAATTGGCTCCTATGCCGGCCAACAATATTTTTTTAGATTTATCGAGCGGAAGTGTATTTTCATTTTTTAATAAAACAATTGATTTTTCGGCAGCCTCCAAGGCTACTTTACGGTTTTGTAGCGTATTTACCGCTTCTAATAGTTGCTTTAATGGATAAGGATTTTCGAAAAGTCCCAAATCTTTTTTTAATAGCAGAATGCGTCGCACCGAAGCATCAATTTGCGATATTGATAGTTTTCCTTCGGCAAGCAATTCA
This sequence comes from Porphyromonas cangingivalis, assembly GCA_945902955.1. Taxonomy (GTDB): domain Bacteria; phylum Bacteroidota; class Bacteroidia; order Bacteroidales; family Paludibacteraceae; genus Paludibacter. The sequence continues at coordinate 4,913 of CAMDNO010000018.1, read as the reverse complement.
TTTACGTCCTTTATAAAAGCACTGTTATTGCAAGCCATATACATATCAATGCCCGCATTCACGGCTTGTAGCGTGGCTTCTTTTTCGGTAGCAGCGGTGTGGTGCATTTTTACAATGCGCTCAATATCTTTGATGTCACTCACAATTACACCCTCGAACCCAAGATGTTGACGCAGCAAAGTATCGAGCAAAAATTTTGACCCATGTACAGGCTCGCCATTTAACTCGCCACTATTTACCATCAGTGTTTTTACACCCGCTTGGAATGCTTTTTGGAAAGGTGGCACAAAAATTTCGTGCAGCGTTTGCATGGGAATTTCGGAAGGCGAACGGTCGAAACCGTATTTTGGGTCAGAGTAGCCAATAAAATGTTTGGCACAAGCTGCGAGTTTATAAGGTGCAATTTCGGGGACATTTTGGTATGCTTTGATAAATGCACTTCCCATTTCAGCCGTAACATGCGTATCTTCGCCAAAAGTTTCGTAAAAGCGTGGCCAGTACGGTGTGCGCCCCACATCGAGCACCGGCGCAAAATTCCAGCTAAGTCCCACAGGTGCTGTTTCGATAGCTGTTACTTTGGCAATTTTTTCCAACAATGCTTTATCGAAACTACAAGCCAACATTAAGTTGTGCGGAAAAATGGTGCCTTCGTTAATGTAATTTGCACCATGTACGTGGTCGATACCAATGATAAGCGGAATGCCAAGTCGGGTTTCGGTAACGGCCACTTTTTGAATGGCCGTAATAAATTCGAACCACTTGGCATAATTGTCACTACCACTCAAAAATGAGCCAATGTGCTGTTGTTTAATCAACTGCCTGAAATTAGCCACATTCAGGTCGAGCGATTTACTTCCATCGAGTGTAATCGTGCTAAAACACATTTGTGTCATTTGCCCAATTTTTTCGTCGAGCGTCATTACCGAAAGTAAGGAATCGATATTGGTTGAAGCGGAGTACATTTTCCCGCCAAGAAAAAACAGCACTAGTATAGTAGCTTTAAAACTTTTTTTCATAAAAATAATATGCTTTGTTTTAATCAATTAGTAACTTGTAAGTTGTAGAATAATTTCCTTGCACATTTAGCAAGATTACTTATTATCCAACTAAAAAAATCAAATGTGAGTATTTCATTTCGATAATGGATAAATGATGATTTTTTTTTTTTTTGCTTACAAAATTTCAACCTTATTTACACCTGAATATAATTTCCGCACTTTCCCATTCCATACAAATTCGCCGGTTAGTTTTGCTGGCAAAGTTATTTCGGCAACAATACCATTAATGCCTTTGCGTACAAATTTCACTTTAATTTCGCCATTAGGATGCGGCATGTTGGCTTCTGCGTTCTTTAGGCTTCCAAGATTTGGCGCAATGCGAACCTTCCTAAAACCAAACTCCATAGGTCTTATTCCGCACACCGTTGCTAATAAATCGTAATTCGGACTGGCACTCCAAGCATGACAGTCGCTCCGTGTGGGTTCAGGCTGCTCGGGGAAAGTGGTTAATCCAAGCGCTAATGCTTGCTTCCAAGGCTCGAGCATTGAAATATATTCATTGCCTATACCGGCTTGAAACAGGGCTTGAGCCAAATAAAACTTAAAATAATAGGTGCTCTGAATGAGCGATTTATCTTTAAGAACCTTGTTCATCAATTCTTTTTGCTGCTTGGCAGGAATGGTATTGGTAAGTACACCCCAAATATTGGCATGTTGACTAAAAATTGTTTTGTCGGGCGTATCGGCCAATAATTGCCGCTTTTCGTCCCAGCAATTTTGATAAACGGCTTTTGATATTTTTGCTGCTAACTGACTATAATACTTTGCCTGACGATGATTGCCTTGCTCTTCGAAAATGATAGCTGCATGTTGTAAAGTATAAACAAACTGTAGGGAAGTAATGCTAGAACCGCCATCGTCGCCACCTTTTGGAACACCGCCTTCTTTAATTTTATTATCCCATGGCCATTCTTTTGCCCAATCCACAAAACTCCAATAAGGCGTGCTGCCCAACATGCTTGTTCTGGCATCAATGTGTTGTTCGTACCAATCGAGTACACCGTAAATTCCGGGAAGAAATTGGCGAACAAAATCTATATCGGGTCGGAGCATGATATAATCGTACATCATATCTACCCAAAAAAGTGAAAAAGGTGGGATCACTTTCTGCGTTGCGTTCGAAGGGTAACTGCTCAATGTCAATCCTTCGCCAAAACGAGAACTGTTGAGCATATATATGGCTTGTCGCATGAGTCGGTCGTCACCCGAAACATAAAGTGAGATAAGTGCCTGAATGCGAGTGTCGCCAACATATTGAAGTCGCTCGTAATACGGACAATCCATGTATGTATCCATGGCACAAAGGCGAGCAGTGCGCCAACCCACGTTCCATATTTTTGTCAACGAACTATCATTACTTACAAATTTGGCTTTTTCTTGGAAAGGATATCCCACAGCCGTGTGTTGTAAATTATCCAATACCAATTTTTCATCAGCAGTAATAATATCCAATTGCAAATAGCGGTAAGTGCGATATTCGAGGGGTTGAAACACACAATTTATATCACCGCTTGCCACAATTACATCTTTTAGTCCTTTGGCTGTTTTATTTTCTATTTCGTTGCGGTTGCCTTTTTGTCTTTTGCTGTCGAATAAGGATTCGCAATAGGTAAACGTTATTTTAGCTCCTTTTCCTTTGCTAAAAATGAGTGTAGGGAATGCATTTATTAATGTAGTTTGGTCAAGTAAAATACTTACTTTGGAATTTGAATCAATGCTGAGTTTTTGCTGTCCTTTTAAAAATCCTTGATTTACAGGCATTGTTGACCTTCGAACAACTGGAAATCGCAGCATTTTTTCGTCCAACATTGGAATCATACGTGGAGCTAGTACCCATGTGCAACCCGAACCAAAGCCTTTTGGATTTCCATGCTCTAAGTTTTTAGCATTATGCCATTTATCCGTAGGACAGGTTTTCCAATTCCAGTTATATTTACTTCCCTGAATGTAATCGCCACAACCAATTAGCAAATAGCCAGTTTCATCAGTTTGCAAAATCGCTTTTGGCGAATAGGCTTCATTCTGCTCCACTCTCCAAGTATTATTTGTATTCACAGCATTGTGAGTCGGATTTTCAGCTTGCAAAATAAATGCAGTTTTCATAGAAATTTGGTTTTCGCCTTTCTGCTTGCCTAAGTTCCAAACCAATGCAGCCAACGTATTTTCGCCCTTTACTAAATATGGTGCCAAGTCGATGGTATCGTAAAACCAATTATTGGCATCACCCAACACACACCCCGAGGCTACATACTGTCCATTTACAAACAGTTTAAATTTATTGTCTGCCGAAATATGCACCCGAAATATAGTGGGTTTTTCGGTCAATGTTACTGTTTTTCGAAAATGAAACACGCCATAATTGAGCAAATCAGCTTGCGGATGAGCTATCCAATGCGAATCCCAAGACAACTTGGATTCGCTTTTTACCCAAAAGCTTGATAGAAGAAGAAACGAAAGCAACCAAATCTTCATACTCAATTTTTATTTTTCAACAGGCACAAAAAGCACCGCATCAGCAATCACAATTCCGGCTTTGTTTGTAATTATTTTTACCGAAGTGCTTTTTCTTGCATTCAACTCATAGCGCCCCAATTTCACCCAATGATGGCGATTGGCTTTTTGGTCCACGGTAGTTTTAATTATTTCTTTACTTGTAGAAATCTGAACATCAATGGTTGATGCCCATTCGGGCGTATTTACAGGTTTTTCGGGGCAATAAAAATACACATCATACATGCTCGAGTCGACAATTTTTGGCGTAAATAGCACTTCGGCAGCACTTTTCCCATCAGCCTGAGTCATCAGATAATCCATTTTGTTGGAGGCAATCGGTTTAGCGGGAATCTCCCAATTTCCTGTTTGTTTTACTTGTTTTGTATCCGAATTATCTACCAATACTTCCGGTTTTCGTCCGTCTAAATAGGGTTTTTTTGCCAAAATAGACTGTACGGTTTTTACATTTACCTTTTGAACCGGAATGTTTTTATCAATTGCCAATGAAGCCGCTACAGCTGCCGATTGAGCCAACACCATAAACACCGGCTCCATGCGGATAGAACCAAAAGCAATGTGCGTAGCCGATAGCGAAACGGGCACTAATAAATTTGTGCACTCGTTGGCTTTTGGTATAATTGACCGATACGAAATGGGGTAAGGAGGGAAACCACCTACTTGCACATCGCCTTCGTTTTTTACCATGCCATTCACTACTATACGCTGGCAGTTGTGAGAATCCATAGTATATGCAGCCAATCCAATACCATCGGCAACGGTAGTTTTTCCAACACAATTATTCTCAGTCATCACGTACTCGCCAATCATGCGTCGTCCCTCACGTACATAAATTTGATGTGGAAAACCGCCATTATCTGTAAATTCATCCTTGGCAAATCCCCAACTTTTCATCTCATTACGGAGTTCTGCCGGAACCGAAGAATCATTACCAAGAAAGAACAGCAAACCTTTAATGTAATTCTTGTGAGCCTTAGCCATCTTTTGACGCGAAGCAAAATCAGCATCGATATATTCCCAGTTTTCGCCAATAAAGTCGGTGGAAAATGGCCCCATATTGTTGATGTCGGTTTTACCGTTTGGCATCACATTAATTAACAAATACGATTTTAAAATATGTTTCCAGCCCAACCCGATACGTTGAGCAATAACACGTTTAAGCAATTCATATTTTGATGGGTCATAATCGTGTGGTGGCGTTATTGGAATGAAATTGTTTTTGTTTTGCGTTAAACAAAATCTAAAATTATAGGCTTGCAACTTTTTATCGCCTGTACCATTTGGTTGCAAAATTTCGTTTTGTATGCCATAGCAATAGCCGCTATTCGGGTCTTTGGGATTGAT
>CAMDNO010000017.1 GCA_945902955.1 Porphyromonas cangingivalis | reverse complement strand
GGGCGCAACTTTGAGTGGCACTCCGAATAGATGGTATGGATTGGTTTTAAAATAGTGATGTTTGGTTTTGTTACAAATAATTCTTGTTTTGTGTTTGTTTTTATTACAAATATATCGGATTTTGTGTTTGGTTTTGTAACAAATCCTATAAATCGCGCGAAATGGGTGAAGCTATGCGTGTGTTGGAAAAAGCCATGTTGATTGAGTTATCGTACCCAACAAATTCAACATCGCTACCTGTTTTTCAGGATGTTAATAAATCGCCCAAACTAATGTGGTTAGATACTGGTTTGGTAAATTATTTTGCCGGTTTTCAGAAAGAATTATTTAATAGCGAAGATATAAGCGACGTCTGGAAAGGTAAAATTGCCGAACATATAATTGGACAGGAATTGATTGCCTTATCGCTCAAAGTAAATTCTAAAAGAGTTTATTGGGTGCGGGATGTTCGAAATTCGCAGGCAGAAGTTGATTTTGTTTTAAATTACAACGGAAGTCTGATACCTATCGAAGTTAAATCAGGGCATAATGCAAAGTTAAAGTCTCTACATAAATTTATGGAAAGTGCTGATTATAATATTGCCATTCGGTTTTGGAATCAGGCTTATACCATAGATACAATTACATTACCATCATCTAAAACATTCACGCTTTATAATATCCCATTTTATTATGCCTGCGTATTGGATAAATTTTTAGAAAAACAAATACGAACCTATTCATCACCGGCATCCCCTGCTTTGTAGGCATCAATTTGGTGCAAGCGTTAAAAGCAAACCATGTAACGCAATTCGGGCGCAACTTTGAGTCGCACTCCAAATTGTTACTCCAACAATTCACCTGCCAAAAAGGATTGAAAAATATACTCGGGGGTTTCGTAATACAAGCTACTGTTGAGGTCTTCGAGCTTGCGGCTAATCCACGAGCAATATAGCTCTAAAAGCACGGCAATTGTATCGGTTGTATTCCTGTGGCTCACTACACTTAAAATAAGTCGTTTGTAAACTTTGCCAATATCCCAATGTGTTGGTATGCTATATTTTGCCGTGGCTATATTGTCGAAATCACCTTGTTTGATGGCTGCAAACTGTATTAATTCGTCGGTGAGTTTGTCGATATTTTCGCTATGATAAATATCCGCTAAGTCGTAAATGTGCTGTAACTTGTTTTTACCAATTGCATTTACCACTACCGAACGGTGATTTTTTGTTTTGCGTGCAATATACTCTATAAGGCTACACACAAAAAATAAATTATTGCTCTCTTTCGATTCTCTACCTTCCATCTACTTCCGATTTTATGAATGTCAGACAATTAAGTGCTCTGGCCGTACAAAAGCATATTTGATGGGTAGGATGTTTAAACTTTGCCAATACCCAAAACTGTTCTTTTGTCAAAATTCCATTGATATAATCTGCTACATAATTATAAATTTGGTCGTTCGCCATTGGTCCGCTTACTATATCATAATCATGCTCAATGCCTGTTCTACAATCGATTACAAATTGAAGCCAAGCATCAGTCATTTCATTAAATGTTACAATATTAAATGTTTCGTATGGTTCAAAGCTATACACACTAACCACAGGCGTTTCAAAACGTTTAGCCCACCGAACGGCCTGCTCCTTCAGTTCGGTGCAATAAAAGCCGGTGCCAAAATCTTTGGCATATTTGCCTTTTATAATTTGTGGCAATCGTACTTCGTTATAACCTCCGTGATATAGCATAAGCGCAATTAGTTTTTCATTTAGAGTGGCAAATATACTGAAATTAGACGAATGTGCAAAAGACTATAATATTAAATAATAGCAATATGTGGCTTCGTGTGTTTCATGTTTTCATTTTTTTGAGAACCATTTGCTCTTCGGGAGTTACCTGTAAACGTTTTTCGGATAGTAATAGGTCTTTCGAGAATACATAACCCCGAAGCGTTACACATTGCTGTGATGCTTGGCAAGTTAAGTGTTTTGAAGCCAGAGCTGAAAAAGCTTGAAGTATCGTACAACGATGCTTTGGCCGAAACAGCTCAGTTGCAAATTATTAATAGCGATATTAATAATGCGCTACGTGCTATACTTTTACAAACCGGTGCTTTGAATAGGATGCGTAATGTGCAGAATGCAGATAAAGTAGCAATGGTATTGCCGTTTACAAAACGGTATGTCAAAGCTTCGTTACCCGAAAACTTAGAAAGTACGGTAAATATCTGCAACCGCATGTTTAGCGAATTGCAAAGCAGCGTTGATTTACAAGAGTCAATAACATCGGTAGGTTTAAAATCTGCTAAATGCTATTGAAGTAGCAGCTGTGGAGCATTCCGAGTTGGATTATGAGCCGTTGAAAAGCGCACTAAATGTACTCAATACTACGTATAGAGCTACATTAAAAGCACGCGAAACACGCTCAAAAACAGCATTCGGCGCCAAAAGCGAAACGACAGATGCATCGTCGTCCAAAACTACTGCATCTGTCGCTTAATGCGAGGGAAATAATTGAAAAGATCCAACATTCCGCTGGGAGTGTACTATCGAAAAAGCTTGCAAGCCTGATTGCAGGCTTTTTTATTTTTCAATAATCACGTCGCAAATATAGTATAACATCTTGTATAGTAGTACTTTTGAATGAAATGTTTTTGAATTATTAAGTTAATAGAGCTGTTTTGTTAAATCGAAGTTTTATGTTTTTGTACACCAAAATCCCATCAATATACACTTTTTCTCAACCAAACATAAACATTCTTATCCCCATCATCCCCTGCTTTGTAGGCAACAACTTGGTGCAAGCGTTAAAAGCAAAGCATGTAACGCAATTCGGGTCGCGTGTTTGAGTGGCAATTCGAATTATTACTCTAACAATTCAACCGCCTCAAAGGATTGAAAAACAGAGTCGGGGTTTTCATAGTACAGGCTACTGTTTAGGTCTTCGGGTTTGTGGTTAATCCACTAGCAATATACCTCTATTTATAACTTTTTTACAGTATGAATTACTTGCATAATATATTAATTTTTGGTATGTTTGCAAAAAAAAATAATCTTATGAACAGAAATACATCCATGTCGTTGGGTAGCTACTTTGATAATTTTATTCAAGGGCGCATAAGTCAGGGTCGGTTTAAAAATGCAAGTGAAGTTGTACGTGCAGGCTTGCGGCTTTTGGAAGAAGAAGAAAATAGGATTTTAGCTTTGAGAGAGGCTATTCGGGTAGGCGAAGAAAGTGGAGTTGCCTCCGATTTTGAGCCAACATCTCACCTGAAAAAAATTAAAAATCAACGAAAATTAAATGTTGGGTTATAGATTAACGATAAAAGCCGTTGAAGATTTAACTGAGATTTGGAATTATACTTTTGAAGTATGGTCTGAGAGCCAGGCAGATAAATATTACGAATTGTTGGTTGATAATTTCAGAACGATAGCTAAAAATCCGTATATAGGTAAAAGATATAGTGTTATAAAAGAAAATTTATATGCGTTGTTGGCAGGTAAACACCTTATTTTTTATCGTATAGTTGCAGGATCTGAAATTGAAATTGTAAGAATACTCCATCAACAAATGGATATAAAGAGTAAGATTTAAGAAAATGAATTAGCCGTAGGTCGACAAAGGCAATCTGTAACATTCTTATCACCGGCATTCACGGCTTTGTAGGTACAAATCAGGTGCAAGCATTAAAAGCAAATCATAGCATTTATGGGTTGGATATTTTGTTTAATATATTTTTGTACCGAAAAATGTATTACATTTGCAATTATTATAAATATAATAATTATAAAAGCAATAATTTATGCCGGTAAAAAATCCATTTGTTATTAGTGGTTATGTTTCGCCCTATTATTTTTGCGATAGGGAAGAGGAGGCAAAAACCCTGGTTCGCTATCTTACAAACAACCGGAATACAGCACTCATCTCTACCCGACGTATGGGGAAAACCGGCTTAATTCAACATTGTTTTCAGAAGCCTGAAATCCGCAATTCTTTTCATTGTTTTTTTATTGATATCTATGCAAGTTCCAATCTCCGCGATTTAGCATTCGTATTGGGGAAAGCCGTATTTGAATCGCTCAGGCCTAAAGAACGACGTTTTTTAGATCATTTCATTGCTGTAATTTCCTCGTTGCGTACAGCTTTCAAAATCGATACAATTAGTGGAGAACCAAGTTTCGAAATTGGGCTTGGTGAAATAACCGAACCATTAAAAACGCTCGAGGAAATTTTCAGCTATTTAGAACAGGCTGATAAGCCTTGTATAGTTGCTATCGATGAGTTTCAGCAAATTGCACACTTCGACGAAAAAAATACGGAGGCAGTATTGCGTACCATCATTCAGCGGTGCACGAATACTTTTTTTGTTTTTGCAGGAAGTCAACAGCATCTCATGTCAAATATTTTTCAGAGTGCATCCCGTCCTTTTTATCAGAGTGTAAGCATTTTACAATTAAAGCAAATCTCTTTAGCGGAATACAAAGCGTTTATTGCATTTCATTTTGAACAAAATAATCGTTTAGTGACACCGGAGATTATTGATAGAATATATGTCGATTTCGAAGGGCATACCTGGTATATTCAAATTTTATTTAACGAATTGTTTTCATTGACTTCCGTTGGTGAAAGTTGCGATATGAGTATGTACAACATTGCATTATCCAATATAATCTCGTCGCAAGCATTTACATTTCAGGAGATTTTGGCTCGTTTGCCCGAGAAACAAAAAGAAGTGCTTATAGCTATAGCTAAGGAAGGCAAAGCAACCGCTATAAACTCAGCCAATTTTGTACGCAGGCATCAGCTACGTTCGGCGAGCTCCATCCAGGCAGCCATAAAATACCTGTTAGAAAAAGACTTATTGACAGTTGAAAATCAGACGTATTCGGTTTACGATCGTTTCTTTGGTTTGTGGTTGAAAGACAACTTTTAAAAATAATTTTTTCAAATGAACATATTAATCACCGGCATTCACGGCTTTGTAGTCACCAACTTGGTGCAAGCGTTAAAAGCAAAGCATGTAGCGCAATTTGGAGCGCAACTTTGAGTCGCACTCCGAATTATTACTCCAACAATTCACCCGCCTCGAAGGACTGAAAAACAGAGTCGGGGTTTTCGTTGTGCGGGCTACTGTTGAGATTTTCGGGTTTTCAGGCAAATCCTTTTTAGGATTTAATCGAACAAAAACAATTTTTAGCATGTTAGAGTATCTAAAATAGTTGTATATTTGCATTGATTTTTTAAAGTCAAATTTAATAAGTTGTAACCATGGTAACAGTTCGCATAAATACAGATATTCCATTAGGTCGTAAATTAATAAATGAATTAAGACAGCATCCTAAAGCAGTTGAATTTGAGAAAGATAATTCCGATAAACAAACAACATCTCCACGCCAAACAATTTCGGATGTTGATGTTTACGAAAAGGTATGGGATATAATGTCGGATCATTACAAGGTTGATGTTCGTAAAATATGAAAAGCCATAAAATCGAATATTCTTTTTTAGCCTCAGAAGATTTATATAATCTTACGAATACAATAGTTAATACTTATAAGTCGCCGCTCACAGCCAAAAAATATATCGAAGGTTTAATTGACGAAATAAGTAAGCTTAAATATAGTTGCTTAGCAATTCCTTTTTGTAGTCAACAATCAATTACAGATAAATTTGGTTTGGGTTCCAAGCGTATAAATTATAAAAAAATGGCAGTAATTTTCACTATTGTTTCAAATACTGTTGTTATAGAAGCAATTGTACCTCAAGCTAATATAAAAGTCCTATAAAAATAATTTTGAGCCGCAAATACAAGTGGTGACCGAAAACTGGAACCGGCCTTATATGCAGGGTTTAATACAGCTTAATAATCTGAAACCACATCCCAAAAATCCAACTTTGGCAAATTTTTTCAAATGAACATTGTTATCACCGGCATTCACGGCTTTGTAGTCACCAACTTGGTGCAAGCGTTAAAAGCAAAGCATGTAGCGCAATTCGGAGCGCAACTTTGAGTGGCACTTCGAATAGTTGCTCCACCAACTCACCCGCCAAAAAGGATTGAAAAACAGACTCGGGGTTTTTGTAGTGCGGGCTACTGTTGAGGTCTTCGGGTTTGCGGCTAAAATTGTAACAGCCATTTCCATACGGGCACTACCCTGATTTCAATACCGTTTTCGTTCAAAAGGGTTTCGGTATCGTAGGTAATAATTGTATTCGATTTAATTTCATACACTTCCGATAGTTTCAACAAAGCTTTTACTTCACGTTGTCGGGTAGCATCATTTGCAATGTCGAATGCCACCTGAATTGCCATTTGAACTTTTGGTAGATAGAAATCTACTTCTACATTTTTGTTGTAGAAATAGACATTGTCGCCAAATTTTTTCTTTAGTTGAATGGCAACAATATTTTCGAGTAATTTAGTTTCCGGGTCAAATAAAAAGTTGTTTAGCAGTCCATTGTCGAAAAAATAACGTTTTCGGAAAGTTTCCTTTTCGCTTAGTTTATCCGAAAAGTTGGATACACCAAAAATTAAATACGAGTCGGTTAGATATTGCAGATAATCTACTAAAGTGTTACGCGAAATAGTGGTTCCGGTGCTATCTACAAAGTTTTTTAGTCGTGCCAGCGAAGTGGGCTGCATAACACTTTCCGACAATTTTTTAACCAACACACGTATGGCATTTTCGTTTCGGATATCATTTCGGATGATAATATCGCCAAGCAATATTTTATGGTAAATAGCATTCAGCCAGCTACGTTTATCGTTCATCGAGAAACTCTCGGCAAAGCCACCATAGTAAAAATAATTGGCAAACAATTTCTTAACCTGAATTCGGGTATCGGTATATTCCCAGTTTTTTTGCAAATCTATTTGCATATAGCGAATATATTCTTTAAATGAAAAAGGAAAAACTTCGTGTGCTATATATCTACCGCCAAGCGTACTGTATATTTCTTTGCTGAGCATACGGGCATTGCTTCCTGTAACATATACTTTGTAGTGCGAATCGGCTACACGACGTACAAACTTCTCCCAACCGGTTATGTTTTGTATTTCGTCTAAAAACAGTGTTGGTTTCGAATCGAACATTTCATTATAAGCATCCAATATAACGCCTAAATTTTCAGCCTTGATAGAGGTAATTCGCTCATCTTCGAAATTGATATATAAAACCTCTTCAATTTTTAAGATGCCGCTTTGTATGCCTTCTTGTATGAGTTGATACACTAAATAGGATTTACCGGCTCTTCGCAAGCCAATAAAAACATAATTTGCCGACGGTTCTAAATTATGGGATCGTTTTATTAATTCAATTCGCGGTATTTCGTGTTGCTTTTCGGCAATAAGTCGCTTGATTATTTCTTTTACCATCGCACAGTTATTTAATTGATGCTGCAAAATTACAATTATTAATCAATACATTGAACAATAATTTAAATTAATTTGTCAGTGTATTCAATAATAATCAAATTAATTTGTGAATAATTGCTCAATAACATTACTCCAACAACTCACCTGCCTCGAAGGATTGAAAAACAGAATCGGGGTTTTCGTAGTTTGCGTTGGTATTTATATGAAAAATAAAAGATTTTGCGGTGGTACGTTTCTGGTAAATTGTCGAATTTATGGTGGCTCTTTTCCGAAAATATATTATATTTGAGCTTGTAAGTGTTTATAATTTAATCAAATCACATGCCACAACAAAGCAGATATTATCGGAGTGGAAAAATGACTCACAGCGTAAACCATTATTGCTTCGGGGTGCTCGTCAGGTAGGTAAATCGTCGGCTGTACGTAACCTTGGCAAATCTTTTGATTATTACATCGAAGTAAATTTTGAGAGAAACCCCGAAATAATGCAGTTTTTTAGCTTATTCGCCATAGGGCCGCTTATTTACCTTTGATAATTTCGGGCAATCGTATTTCGTTATAACCTCCTTGATAGAGCATAAACGCAATTAGTTTCTCTTTTCAAATGGCAAGTATACTGAAATTCGACGAATGTGGAAAAGCATAAATTTTAAATGAGCAATCCTATTATTCTGGGCTTGGCTTTGAGTGGTGGTTCAGCAAGCTATTTCTTCGAAAACGTTGGTATTACAGTTTGCCGTGGTTTTATTTTATCAGTGCTTGCATAAATTCCATGCCTCGCAACAAACCGTAACTTCCTTTTTCAGAGGCAAATTCGTCGTAAACCATCACTTCGTCAGGCGTTTCGCCGGGTCGGTAAATGATAAACGGAACGGGTTTGTTGGTATGCGTTTTGGTAGCACAAGGGGTTGGATGGTCGGGTAGAATAGCAATTGTAACAGGTTCATCCCAAGTAGAAACTTCGTCGAAAATTGGTTTTACAATGCGTGTATCTAGATATTCTATCGTTTTAATTTTTAAAGCTACATCGCCTTCGTGTCCTGCTTCGTCGCTGGCTTCGATGTGTAAGTATACAAAATCGTCGGTGCGGAGTGCTTCGATAGCAGCTTGCGCTTTTCCTTCGTAATTGGTATTCCAAAGTCCGGTAATTCCTTCTACTTCAATTACTTTCAATCCAGCATACACGCCAATTCCACGAATTAAATCTACGGCAGAAATAACGGATCCACTTTTTAAATCGTACAATTCCATCAAGGTTTTCATATCCGGTTTGTATCCGGGCGACCAAGGCCAGATGCTGTTTGCTTTGTCTTTACCGGCTGCAGCACGTTTTAAATTTACAGGATGATTTTCGAGTAGGGCTTGCGAGCGGAGTATCAAATCGTTGAGTAAAACGGCTGTAGGTTCAGCTTCTTCGCTTTGGGCTTTAATCAACACTTTGGCAAACTCGGTTCCCGGCACATCGTGTGGAGCAGTACATTTCAATTGTTTTTTGCCGCCTTTAATCTTTAATAAATGGCGATACGAAACCCCCGAAAAGAAGTTAACTTCTTCGTTACCAAGTTCATTTTGCAAAAAAAGAATCAACTCTTCGGCTTCTTCATTGCTGATATGTCCGGCTGAGTGATTCTTAATTTTTCCATCAACGATGCAAATCAAATTGCAACGCATGGCCATTTCGCCCTCTTCGATAGTTACTCCCATGCTTGCAGCTTCCAACGAGCCACGCCCTTCGAAAACTTTGGGTACATCGTATCCCATAACACTCATGTTGGCAATTTCGCTTCCAGGAGCAAATCCTGCCGGAATGGTATCGACCAAACCACTACATCCTAATGCAGCTACTTTGTCGATAGCTGGTGTATTGGCAGCCTGCAAGCAGGTTTTATTATTAAGCGAAGCAATAGGCTCGTCGGCCATACCGTCGCCAAGAATTATTAAGTATTTCATGTGTTTTTGTAATTCAATCTAAATGACAGTCATTTAATGTTTTATCGATATTTCTCTTAGAAAGTTGGGACAAAAATCATAACCATTTTCCCAAACTATTCCACCAAATTCATCAATTTTTACTTTATCAAAGTAATTCTTATCTAAAAGTTTAGATGAAATGCCTTCATTAATAAACGGGCGTAAATTAATTAAAGCATCCTTATTATCCGAAAATTTTACCCAAATAGAAAAATTTTCAACTGGTTTTACAGCAATAATTTTTTCCATGCTTATTTATTTTAGAGGTTCAATAGGGTTTAATTCAGCCATTTTACGTGCTAACTCCCAATCAAGAATTAAATCTTCTCTATGTTCGTCAGCCCATTCAAGTACCAATGCTTTTGCGCGTTTTGGTAAATTTCCGTTAAGAATTTGTAGGGTTCTAATGTCAATTTCAGCTACAAATTCACCATATTTGGCATGAAAATGTGGAGGATTATGCTCGTTATAATAAAGAGCTATTATTATTCCATAAAAGCGACTAATTTCTGGCATATTTCATATTTTTACAAAAAGTCTTTATAATCGGGCAATGCCGATTCGAATTTTTCGATTGCTTGTTCTAATGTGGTGTAGCTTTCGCCTCCGGCAGCGTTTAAGTGCCCGCCACCATTAAACAAGTCTGCCGACACTTTGTTTGCCGGAAAAGTGCCTTGTGAGCGTAATGATATTTTTATTTTATCGTGATCTTCGCGCATAAAAACGGAAAATAGAACGCCCTCTATCGAAAGTGGCAAGTTTACCAACCCTTCGGCATCGCCATTCTGATAGTTAAATTGTTTGAGTTCTCTTAACGACAACGAAATTAATGCGGCTTTATATTCGGGGTAAATTTTCATTTTTTTGTAAAGTGCATATCCCATAAGCTGCATTCTATCTGCCGAGTAGTTGTTAAAAACGCGTCGGTAGATAGCGTCTTTGTCTACACCAAGTTTTATTAATTCGTTGATAATGGTGTAAATTTCTGGTTTGTTAGAGTTGTAAGTAAAGGCACCAGTATCAGTCATCATGCCGGTGTAGATACATTCGGCGCAAGCCAGATTTATTTTGGAGAAATCGCCCAACCGACATATCAATCTGAAAATCAATTCGCTGGTCGACGAAATTTCGGGATACGATATAGTTACTTTGGCATAATCGCCAGGATGCAAATGGTGGTCGACTAATATTTTGGGAGCAGCAGCATTCATTATGACCGTTTCCATTTTTGCCAAACGGTTAGGCACATTAAAGTCGAGCGTAAATATTAGTTCAGCTTTGGCAATAAGTTCGTCGCATTCCGATTTTTTATTTTCGTAAACAAGCACTTTTTCCGATCCGGGCATCCACGATAGAAAATTTGGAAATGCAGTAGGAACTATCACAACGGGTTCTTTTTCGATAGTCATAAGGTAATGCCACATAGCTAATGACGAACCCATAGCATCGCCATCGGGGCCAACATGCACTACAATAACAATTTTTTCGGCCTTATTGAGTTCCTTTTGAGCCTTGTGAATGAGGTCTTCAGCTATTATTTTCGAAATCATAACGATGGTTTTTATTTTGAATGCAAAAGTACTAAAAAATAATGGGATTTTTTAATGGGTAATTTCATACATGTAAGCTCCATTTTCGGCAATGGAGTAAAAGGTAATTGACTTTTCGGCACACGCTTTTCGTATATTTTCGGTATACCAAGGCGAAATACTTTTATCAACAACTACCGTTTTGGGATGGATATTTTCGAATAAATATTTTGCTTTGGGCTTTTTTTTATTGCCAATAATCAATAAATCAACTTCTAATGGGCTGGAATTGGTTTTGCTTTTCCACATTTTTTCTGTGGCTATTGCAATTCGTTTATCTAAAAAATTGGCATAATTATTCCGAAATAAAGTGGATTTTATAGTTGTATCGGGCAGTTCAATTTTATTTGTTTTCCAATACTGACTGGCTATTTTCCAAACCTCAGCATTATTTGTTGAATGAATGTAATTTTTATTTTTATCAATAAAGTTCACGTGAAGGTTTTTTGAGTCGGCATAAACAATAATTTTTTCGGAATGCAAGGTGTTGTAAGTTGTTTGTAATGATAGAAGTGATACCAGGAGAATGCAAATTAACCCAATTAGTAAAGGACTTGCCTTTTTTGTATAAAAATACAGAGAAATAAACGTAATAGCCCCAATCAAAGCAAAAACTTGTGCAAAATTAAGCGTGAAAGTCGAAACTGAAAGGGGCAAATGATGAATTTGTACGATAGAAAAGTTAAGTGCTACCAACGACCACTTGAGAAGCGTTGCTACGATTGTAGCAATTGTTGGTAAAAATGAAGTCGCCAAAAGGCCGATTGCTAAATAAATAACAATAGTGGAAAGTGGAATGGCAACTAAATTTGTGAGTAAAAAATAATTGGGAAATTGTTGAAAATAATATAGCGTAAAAGGCAGTGTCCCAATTTGGGCAGCAATTGAAACACTTAGCAAATCGCGCCCCCATTTTAATGCTTTATTCCGAACGGGTAGGAGGGCGGCAAATGGTTTTTGGAAGATAATAATACTCAACACTGCTGCATAACTTAGCTGAAAACCAATGTTGTAGATATAGTTCGGTTCGGTAAGTAGCATGAAAAATGCCGACATAAAAACGGTATTGTAAATTTGCGATTTCCGCTCGAGTGATGTGCCAATGGCAACAAACGAAAACATTAAAGCCGAGCGAAGAACCGAAGGCGAAAGTCCGGTAACAAAGGCGTAAATCCAAAGAAATAAGACAATTAATGTTGCCCGTAATACTAATTGCAAGCGATTCTTCTTTAAAAAACCCAACAGAAATGCGATAACAACATATACAATTCCCACATGCAAGCCGCTAACCGAAAGTATGTGCATGGCGCCCGAAGCGCTGTAACTGGCACGCAAATCGGGGCTCAATTCGTCGGTGTAACCAACTGTAAGAGCAGCCAGCACTGCAAATTCGTAACCTTTAATGTCATATTGCTCGTAAATGGCAAGCAGTTTTGAACGAAAAATATTGGCTTCCCTTTTTATTGAAAAAGGAGGAGTTGTTGGCGTTTTGTACCAATCGGTAGCATTGAGGTAGGCAGTAGCACGAATATTATTTTGTTTGAGGTAAGCAGCATAATTAAATCCACCCGGGTTTTCGGCGCCGGGAGGCTCTTTAAATTTGGTTCGTAATATTAATTCGTCGCCAATTAATAAGTTTTTAGCCGAATCGTTTTTTTCAAAATAAACAACTGCATTTCCATTAGCTGTTTTCCATTTATTTTGGTCTAAAACCTTGTTGAGCTGCACTTCGCAACGGAACGATTTTGGTTTTTCCATAGTTGCCGAACTCACTGTTACCCGAAATATTTTTTGATCGTTCAGCGGATAAAAAGTACTGTTTGTATCCGAAAAAAGACAAAGTACATAACCCAAATTGAATAACAAAATAAATAGTGCACTTCCAAACAACCAGCGAAAACGAAATTGAAGAGTAGAATTTTTTAAAAAGAAAGAAAACAGTAACATCAATAAAGCTGCTACTGTTGCAATAATGATTGTTAGATTGGATAATTGAAAATACCGAAAACAGATTATTCCAGATAATAATGCTAACAATAACCTGAAAAAAGGTGTTCGCTGCAAAAAATTCATAGAGTTAAAAATTAATAAAGCTGCCCCAAGCCCCTAAAGGGGATGTGTAATTACTTTCGTCTCTTAAAATAGTGTCGATTGTAAATATACAAATCACTTCGCAGCCCACTCTTTACATCCCCTTTAGGGGCTTGGGGCAGTATTTTTGATTATGCATTTTTCAAGTCTATAATCATTTGCTGTGGATTGGGAGCATTGTAAACGGTGCTTCCGGCAACTAACACATTAACGCCATGCGCATATAATTTTGGTGCATTATCGAGCGTTACACCTCCATCAATTTCAATCAAACATGATGGATTAAGACGGTCAATCATTACTTTTAGTTCGTCGACACGATTGTAGGTATCTTCGATAAATTTTTGTCCACCAAAACCTGCAAAAACCGACATTAGTAAAACCATATCCACATGATTAATAAATGGTTCTAATACTTTTACCGGAATATCAGGATTAATACTTATGCCCACTTTTATTCCTTCGGCACGAATTAGGTCTATTACTTGTTGTGGATTTTCGGTAGCTTCGAAGTGAAAAGTAAGCATTCCTGCTCCTGCTTTTGCAAATCGTTGTACATATTTTTCGGGTTCTACAATCATAATATGCACATCAAGCATTTTTGTACAGAACTTTTTTACGGCTTCAATCACCGGAAAACCGAATGAAATATTGGGTACAAACACGCCATCCATCACATCGAAATGAAGCCATTCAGCCTCGCTGGCATTTATCATTTCGCACATGGCTTGTAGGTTGCCGAAATCGGCCGAAAGCATCGAAGGAGAAATTATTTTTGTCATTCTCTTGTTTATTTATTTGATTGCGTTTATCTTTACCAATTTTCGAATTTCCTCATTTTCAAATTGTATTTCCTTGCAAAAGTAATATATTTAATGCAAAGGTGCATATAATTTTGCTTTTTCACCCCTTAAAATTCTCAATCCGGCATAAGCCAATGCTTCCATTTCGTCTTCGCCCGGATACACAACTAAATTCGCAATAGGTGCAATCATATTTTTTATATAGTTGACAATGAATAAATTATAAGCAATACCACCTGTGAGAATTACTGCATTAACATTTCCTTCGAGTGCAGCAATCATAGCGCCAATTTCTTTCCCTACATTATACGCCATTGCTTCGATAATCAGTTTGGCATGTTTGTCGCCATTGTTAACCCGCTCTGTGGCTTCCTTGGTATCATTCGTTCCCAAATGGGCTACCAAACCACCTTTGCCAACTAAAAGTTTATGTATTTCATCTTTAGAAAATTCACCCGAAAAACACATATTTATCAATGCACCAGCGTCAATTGTTCCTGCACGCTCGGGCGAAAATGATCCAAAACCATCTAACGCTTGATTAGTATCAATTACTTTTCCCTTGCGATGTGCCGCCACCGAAATTCCTCCACCAAGATGCACAACCACTAAATTCAGTTGTTCGTAACTGCTACCAATACTTTTAGCATACTTCCTTCCAATGGCCTTGTGGTTAAGTGCATGAAAAACCGACCGTCTTGGAAATTGTGGCAAACCGCTTATGCGCGCCACATCCTGCAACTCGTCAACCACTACGGGGTCGGCAATAAATGCCCGACAGTTGGGAATTGTTTGCGAAATTTTTCGAGCTAATATAGCACCTAAATTACTGGCATGTTCGCGCCCTGTTTTCATATCTTCAATCATTGCATCGCACACTTCGTAGGTGCCCGATTCCACAGGACGCATCAATCCACCTCGCCCAACAATGGCGTTAAAATCTTGTAAATTAATCCCTTCGGAGGCTAATGTACTCAATATAATTTTTTCACGAAATGCGTACTGATCAAAAACAGTTTCGAAACCTGCCAACTCTTCAATGGTATGCCGGATTGTGTAAACGCTCTGAAGCAAATCGTCGGTATAAACTGCTATTTTAGTGGACGTTGAGCCCGGATTGATGGAAAGAATTTTGAACATAGTTTATAGTAAATAGTTTATAGTAAATAGTTTGTGGAAATAATTCGTGAAATTCGTTTTAATTCGTTGTTTTAATTCGTAATATTCATCTCTTTCTCTCTGGGTTTTTCGTAATAAAATCTTTCCATCCCGAGTAGGCTTTGCTCGATTCGGGTCGGCCTAATTGCAAAAAGTGGCAATAGGCAGCCGCTAAACCGTCGGTGGCGTCTAATTGTGGAAGCATCTTCTCTTGCGGAATATTCAAATAGCGCCTGAGCATGTCTGCCACCTGCTCTTTCGATGCACTTCCACTTCCTGTTATCGCCATTTTTATTTTCAGCGGCGCATATTCGGTAATCGGAACGTCGCGATATAAAGCAGCCGACATAGCTACACCTTGAGCTCTACCCAATTTGAGCATCGATTGTACATTTTTGCCAAAAAAAGGTGCTTCAATAGCCAAACAATCGGGGTGAAACTCGTCGACCAACGATAAAGTGCGCGCAAAAATGCGTTGAAGCTTAATGTAGTGATCAGAATATTTTTTCAAATCGAGTACGCCCATTGCCAGCATTTCGGTTTTGTTGCCATTTACTTTCAAAATGCCATAACCCATAATCGTTGTTCCAGGGTCGATGCCTAAAATTATTGTTTCTTTATTCATTATCAATAATTTCGAGAACGGTAGAGAAAAATTGAACTTCGTTTCCAAACGCTTTTTGAAAGCTTTGTTGAAATTGTGTAGCGTTATGTTTGTGCCAATTCATAAGCGCAGGCATATTGGCAATGTGAAACTGAACAGAATACGAAACACCTTGCTCGTCTTCGCTACCTACAATTTTTGCAATTTGCGGACGAGTAAATTGATTATCGGAAAGCATAAACGGTATGTGATTTTGTTGTATCCATTCGAGCCAATTAACAGTTATGGAGCTTGCAACTTTGTAGGTAGTATTGAATATTAGCATAATTGTAAAAATATTTTGAACAAAAATACTACTATTTTCCAAAACTTGTTTATCTTTGCACCGCAATTTCAAAATCAAGAAAGGGGGTTTAGCTCATCTGGCTAGAGCGTAACACTGGCAGTGTTAAGGTGATCGGTTCGAGTCCGATAATCTCCACTAACTTGAAAATCAAAGGACTAATTCAGTTTTATGTTGAATTAGTCCTTTTTTGTTTAAAATAACTGCATTAAATAGCATTAAAAAGTAGCAGTTTGTCTTTAAAAATGCAGCTATTTATTCAAATAAATATTATATTTGTAGTCCATTTTAATTTTTCTATTCATGAAAACAAGTAATGATACAATTTCTTTGGAAAAAGAAATTAAAACAAAAAAAAGTAAATCCGATCTAAAAGAAACTGCGGAAAAGAAAATTTCAGCATTCGGGAAAGCTATGAGAAGATATAGTGGCTCTGGAATGGTTGAAATTATTGATATGAAAGCAGTTTTACGCTAAAATATGAGGTATATTATTGATACAAATATCTTGGTTTTTGCAATAACTAACAGACAGTTTCTAAATGAATCTGTGAGTGATATTTTATCCGATCTAGAAAATATAATTTATGTGAGTTCATCATCAATATTTGAACTAATACATTTAAATCAAACTGGAAGAATAAAAATTAAGCAAACTAATATTAAAGAATTTTTGAAAAGTATTCAAGAAGAGTTTAACTTAACAATACTTCATTCTAAAAACGAGCATTTTTATACTTACTCGAGATTACCTTTGATTCACGGACACAACGACCCAATTGATAGAATTATAATTGCTCAGTCGATAACTGAAAAAATTCCATTGATTAGTTCTGATACAAAATTCAAATACTACAAAGATTTGGATTTTATTTACAACGATAAAAAAGCACGTTAATTACTTTCAATATCGCCTTTTTAGCTCAGTTGGTAGAGCAATTCATTCGTAATGAATAGGTCTGGGGTTCGAGTCCCCAAAAAGGCTCCAATTTTTTATTTCACAAAATAATGATGTTCGAAAGTTCTATATTCGCTTCGTTTATACCTCAAATACTTATGTTGGTAAGTTATTTGTCGTGTTTACTGATTCCCGGACTTCAAAAACTCGAACAAAAATACGATACTGCCCCCAAGCAAATCGAAATTACGCAATCGGTTTTACCAATTCAGTCTTGTACCTATATTTATGGTGCTGATATTCAGTATGCTGAGATTACTACTGATGATGAGCCTAAAACCACTAATTTTATTTTTATTACATCGTCTGTTTTTCCGGATTACCCGCATAGCTTGACAGAGCGATTTACTTTTCTACTTTTCTCACGTCCTCCTCCAGCTTTTTGCTAACTCAATTACTCCATTTTTAGTTTAATTACAGAGATTTATAAACGTAAATCTACTCGTATAGCATCATTTACTTTGTTTGTAAATGACATTTTCTTCCATTCAATTTTTTTCGATAAACTCAAATGTATTTTAAACTTTTGAGTAAAATAATACTATAAAAATGTTCAATACATTCAGAATTGTCCTTTCAGCCTGTCTAATATTCGCTTTTACAAGCGCTTTTGCAAAAGATGAAATTACTGAAAAAATCGATACTATTCGATTAAATGAGCTTGTGGTGCAAGCTTCGCGGTCGTATTCAAATTTGTCATCTATCTCAAATTCAGTTACTTTATTCAATTCGAAACAGATTGAATCGCTTGGTTTAAATTCGCTGACGGATGCCACTTCTACGGTTGCTAATCTTTTTATGCCCGATTATGGGTCAAAATTAACTTCGCCCATTTACATTCGGGGCGTGGGTTCACGTATCAATGCGCCTTCGGTGGGTTTGTACGTCGATAATGTGCCTTATTTCGAGAAAGCCGCTTTTAACTTCGATTTTTTTGAAATAAGTCGGTTAGAGGTGCTTCGAGGGCCGCAAGGAACCGAATATGGCCGAAATACAATGGGCGGAATTGTAAATATCCTGACAAAATCGCCGCAATACTATCAAGGAACGGATGTGAATGTGCAAGCAGCAACTTATGGTAGCTATTTATTTACAGCGGCTCATTATGCCAAAGCGAGCGATAAATTGGCGTGGTCGTTGGCACTGAATTACCGACATAATGATGGTTTTTTTACAAATGATTATTTGAATAAAAAAGTAGATGTACTCGATACTTACGGATTTCGTAATAGATTGATATATAAGTTGAACGAACGATTTTCGATTGAAAATATTTTGAGTTTCGAGAATAGTATTCAGGGCGGTTATCCTTATTCGCAGTACTTTGAGGCAAACGACTCGGTTGCAAAAATTCGCTACAATCAGGCAAGTGGTTACAACCGTCAGCTACTTTCCGACGCATTGGTACTCAAATATACTGCTCCAAAATTCGATCTTTCGGCAATAAGTTCCTATCAATATTTAAACGACAAACAAGCTATCGATCAGGATTTTAGTATCGATTCATTGTATTTTATTATTCAGCGCCAGCGTCAAAATATGTTTTCGCAAGAAATAACTATTCAGGCTAAAAAGAATAAAGCATACATTTGGTTATTTGGCGGTTATGCTTTCAGACAGCAATTTTATAACGATGTAGAAGTAAATACCTACAAACAAAAATTAAATACCTTGAAGGAATACGACCATACAATAGCTGGTGGTGCTATTTTTCATCAATCGACATTCAAAAATTTTCCTGTTAAAAATATGAATCTCGTGGCTGGAATACGTTTGGATACCGAAAATGATAAATTGAATTACAAGTCGGTGCGTACTAAAAGCGCCCTGTCGACCACTTTGGCAGATACAGTTTATAATCCGTTGCAATCGCTTCAAGTTTTGCCCAAATTGTCGGTAAATTACAAATTCCTTTCCACAAATGTGTATGCTTTGGTTTCGCGCGGATACAAAACGGGTGGCTACAATTCTACTTTCGAACGCCCTGAGGATTTAACTTTTGAGCCCGAATATAGTTGGAATTATGAAGTGGGCGTGAAGTCATCGGTTTTTAGAAATCAATTGTTTTTGGAAGCTTCCCTATTTTATATTGACTGGAAAAATCAACAGATTTATCAAACAACACCCAGTGGCACGGGTTCTATGCTTAAAAATGCAGGACATTCGGTAAGCAAAGGTTTTGAGCTGTCGCTCAATTCGGCTTCTATCGCTGGTTTTGAACTGATGGCTTCGTATGGTTTTACGGATGCTAAATTTGAAGAAAATGTGCTCAACGCAACTACCAATTACAACGGAAATTTTATTCCTTACGTGCCAAAACATACTGTGGCTGGCCAATTAATGAAAACGTTTCAGATAGAAAATTCCAATTTGTTGAATAAAATTGTGTTAAGTACTTTATACAAAGGTACGGGCGAAATTTTTTGGAACGATAAAAATTCGCACAAACAAGCATATTACAGCCTATTGGATGTGCGTATTAGTTTTGTACGCCAAAATTTTAAATTCGACATTTGGGGCAGTAATTTAACTGCTACACGCTACGAATCTTTTTATTTTGAGGCACTTGGTAAAAGTTTTGTTCAGACAGGGAAGCCATTGCAAGTGGGTGTTAAACTTTCGGTAAATTTTTAATTTATGAGTGAAAAAAAATGGCATAAATTTCCGGTGCTTTTTAGCCTCTATATTGCACAGTCTATACCCATGAGCTTTTTCTCAACGGTGGTGCCTGTCATTATGCGGCAAGAAAACTATTCGCTGTCTTCCATTGGCTTGTTGCAATTGGTAAAGTTGCCTTGGATTTTAAAGTTTTTGTGGGCACCTTTGGTCGATAATAAAGCGCGCAGTACCAAAGAATTGAAACGCTGGATACTTGTTTCGGAATTGGTGTATGCTGCAATAATATTGTCAATTGCTTTTTTCGACCTTCAAACCGATTTTAAATTAATTATTTTCTTGGTCGTTATTGCATTTATTGCATCGGCTACACAAGATATTGCAGTGGATATTTATGCCATTCTTTCGCTCGATAAATCCGAACGAAGCTTGGGCAATAGTATGCAATCGGGCGGCAGTTTTATAGGTTCGTTGGTGGGTACGGGCGTTTTGCTTATTGCATATCATTACTACGGCTGGTCGAATGTACTGATTTTGCTATCGGTTTTTGTGATGGTGGCTGTGGCTCCATTATTTATTTCGAAACGTCAATTGCCTGCCGAAAACATTGAAAAAGAGCGTGTTACTCTCAAAGATATTTTGTCGTTTTTCAAACAAAAAGGAAAATTTCGTCAAGTAGTACTGCTTATTTTTTATTATTCGGGAATAATTGGGATAATGACCATGCTGAAACCATATTTGGTCGATTTGGGTTACAATGTGAAAGAAATTGCCTTCATGTCGGGAATTTTCGGAACGCTTACAGCAGCCATTTCTACTTTTGTTGGTGGCTTTTTGATGCGGAAAGTGGCTCGGCGTACCGCATTGCTTTTATTCCTTGTAATGAGTCTGTTAGCTGGTCTGTATTTCCGATATTTGTCCGGTATTGAACCTTCGAACCTGAATTTATACATTGCCATTGGGCTTGTATGGAGTGCTTATGGTTTGTCAACTGTTGGCATTTATACCCTTTCGATGGACGCTGTGCGCAAAGGTCGCGAAGGTACAGATTTCACCATTCAGATTGTAATAACACACATTGGAAGCCTTCTTGTGGCAACTGCAAGTGGAAAAATTGCACACGAGTTTGGTTACAGTGGCTTATTTACAGTTGAAATTATACTGACAACTTTTGTGTTTTTTATTTTGCTAAATGCTTTTCCAAAAAAATCAGGTATCTAATTTTTTTTTTTAAATTATTTCTAGAATGAATATATCATCTTCTCTTTTTCAAAAATACAACCTGCCAGTGCCTCGCTACACCAGCTATCCACCGGCAACTGCATTCAATACGGCATTTACTAATATTGAATATTTAGAGCAAATTAAATGCTCGAACAGCGCTGATCCTCAAAATATTTCTATCTATATTCATATTCCATTTTGTACACAACGATGTCATTTTTGTGGGTGCAATACAGCTCTTTCGCAATCGGAAGACCGTATTTTGCGTTATATAAATGCAGTAATTGCTGAAATAAAAATGGTAGCGCAACATATTGATAAAAAGCGACTTGTAACACAAGTGAGTTGGGGTGGGGGAACTCCCAATTCGATAAATTTAGATTATGTGCGTCAAATTATGAACGTGCTTCATACCGAATTTCTGTTTGCCGATTTTGCCGAAATAGCTATGGAATGTAGTCCTGCTTATCTCGATTTTGCCGACGTGGATGTGCTGCACGAAATTGGCTTTAATCGAATCAGTTTGGGAATTCAGGATTTTCACACCGATGTATTGGATGCTATTAACCGTAAAGCGCCTAAATGCGATGTGGGCGAAATGCTTAATTATATGAAAGCAAAAGGTTTTAAAGGTTTAAATTTAGATTTGGTATATGGATTGCCCTTGCAAACGCCCGAAAGTTTTCGCGAAAATATTCAGCAAATAATTCAACTACAGCCTGATAGGATAGCCACTTTTTCGTACGCTCATATTCCTTGGTTTAATGAAAATCAGCGAATTATGGAGCAATATCGATTCCCAACACCCGACGAAAAACTCGATATGTTGGTGTATGCCATCAACGAATTGAGCGCAAACGGGTACGAAGTGATTGGCATGGATCATTTTGCTCGTAAAGACGATGATTTGGCTATTGCAAAGCAAAATAAAATGCTTCAACGAAATTTTCAGGGCTACAATACGCGCAAAACAACGGGGCAAGTGTACGCATTTGGCGCGTCGGGAATAAGTCAATTGAACGGGTCGTATTCCCAAAATATCAAACAATACGATAAATATTCAGAGGCTATCGAATCGGGAACTTTTGCTGTGGAGCGTGGTTATATGCTTAGCAAACAGGAAATTATAATTCGTGATACGATAAACGAAATCATGTGTAATGGTGAGTTAGACTTTGATGCAATGGCCGAAAAATTTAATTGTTCGCTAAGCGAATTTCTCAAAATCACACAATTTGATACCTCAAAGTTTAGCACTTTAATCGACGATAAATTAATTGAATTTGACGATAATAAATTGCACGTTACGCCACAAGGTATGATGATAGTGCGAAATGTTGCTGTGGCATTCGACCCCGCATTTAAGTTTAAAGAGCAACAATATTCAACTACAATATAATGAAAGCCATTTTATTAGCCAATATGGGAGCTCCAATTTCGGAAAGCAATATGAAAGTTTTTCTGAAAAGTATGTTCAACGACAAAGCAATTATTGCTGCTCCTCACGTGGTGAGGGCTGTGCTTTCGACGGTTATTAGTACTTTGCGGTATAAATCGTCCTGGCAAAAATACGAACTCATTGGCGGTTCGCCTTTGCAGGCGTCTATGCGCAAAACGGCTGAGCAATTGCAGCAAATGGTAGGTGCCGACTACAATGTAACAAGCGTATATTCGTATTCAGAGCCATTTATTGAAGATAAAATTTCTGAATTATATGCCGCTGGAATAAAGCATTTTACTATTATTTCGATGTATCCTCAGGCAAGTTTTTCCACTACCGGAAGTGTACAAACTTCGCTCGATAAAATGCAAAAGAAGTTTGGCGATATACAATTTCGATTCGTTGAAGATTATTTTGACAATTCGTTATTTGTTCAATATTGGGTGCGACTAATCTCACAAAAAGTTGCTGAAGTAGGTTTTAAAAATCCACATTTGCTATTTAGCTCTCATGCCATTCCACAATCGTTTTTGAAGCGTGGCGATCTTTATGCCGAAAAAACGAAAACGTCGGCGCAACTTATTGCGAAAGCGCTTAATTTGCCTTATAATTTGAGTTTTCAATCCAAAATAGGACCAATAGAATGGACGCGACCTTACACAATTGATCAACTTAAAGAATTACATACTAACAAGATAGATGAGGTAATAGTAATTCCGCTCAGTTTTGTAAACGAAAATCTTGAAACGCGTTTCGATTTAGATACCGAACTTATTCCGTATGGTTTGCAGGAACTTGGTATGAAAAATATTTGCAGGGTGTTAATTCCCGAGAGCGATGAGCTGTTGGTTACAATGTTTTATAATTTCATAATGCAATCAAAATGACAACAATACATAAAGATATAGTCATCGTTGGGGCTGGTCTCACGGGGCTATCACTGGCTTATTATTTAAAAAATGCGGGTAAAAATGTGCTTATTGTTGAGCAGAATTCCAAAGTGGGTGGCGTTATCGACACCATTACCGAAGGGGAATTTACATACGAAACTGGACCATCTACGGGTGTGTTGGGTTCGGTTGAAATAGTACAGTTATTCAATGAGTTAAGTGCACATTGTGAACTTCAAGTAGCCGACAAAAGTGCCAATAAACGCTATATTTGGAAAAAAAATCGTTGGCATGCTTTGCCCTCGGGTTTGATATCGGCTGTGGGTACGTCCCTTTTTACATGGTACGATAAGTTTCGCATTTTGGGAGAACCTTTTCGACCCAAAGGGGGCTATCCCAACGAGCCTATCTCCGAATTGGTAAAACGCCGCTTGGGCAATAGTTTTTTGGATTATGCCGTCGACCCATTTTTGTCGGGCGTGTATGCAGGCGACCCCAAAACCTTAATTACACGTCATGCTCTGCCGAAATTATATGCACTCGAAGTGCAATATGGTGGTTTTATTCGTGGTACAATTGCTAAACGAAAAGAAGCAAAACTTAATAATTTAGAAACAAGTAAGCCAAAAGTTACCCGCGAGGTTTTTTCGCTCAAAGGTGGCCTGAAAAGTCTTGTAGATACATTGGCTACTCAAGTAGAACATGAAAATATTGTTTTATCTTGCCAAAATGTAAAAATTTCGCCTCAAATCGAAGGTTTTAAAACTACGTTTAACAAGGCTGATGGAAGTGAGTTTGAAATTTTTTCATCTTTGCTAATTTCAACAGTAGGCGGGTATCAGCTGCCTGCACTTTTACCTTTTGTGGCGCCTCATTTAATACAACATTTAGCTGATACTACTTATGCACCTGTTATTCACGTAGCTTTAGGGTACAAAAATTGGACTGGAATAAAGTTAGATGCCTTTGGTGGATTGGTTGCTTCGAAAGAAAATAGAAAGGTGCTTGGAGTGCTTTTTCCTTCGGCAATTTTTGCGAACCGTGCGCCCAAAGGAGGTGCCTTGCTCTCCGTTTTTATGGGAGGGATGAAGCGAAAAGAACTACTCGATTTGACAGATGATGCTTTAACGAAGGTTATCTTGGATGAGCTGAAAATTACAATGAAAATTGAAAATAAACCAGACTTGCTGCGAATAAATCGGTATCAACATGCTATTGCACAATACGATATAAAGTCGGATCTTCGATTTGAAGCCATTGCCGAAATTGAGAAAAATTTTAAAGGTTTAATTCTTGCTGGGAGTATTCGCGATGGTATCGGCATGGCCGACAGAGTAAAACAGGCCTTTGGTATAACGCAGAATATTATAAACAATTAAATAGAAACAAACGTTTTTAAATAAAAATTTCAACTAAAAAATCAACAACTAAAATTCATAAACGGTTTAAAAATCTCATCAAAATGAAACTAAAAATTCTTTTTCCATTTCTTTTATTCTCGGTTTTACTTTTTGCAACTTCTCCTTATAAAACCGATGCAGTAACCGGCTCAACGAAATTACAAAAAACTGATAGTCTCCATAAATATATCAATATCAATAAAGTACCCAAACAATATAGTTTGGAATTTGGCTATCGCAATTTGTTTTCGGTGATAGACAATTCGCCCGTATCGCCTTATGTTAATTCTGCTTCGCATGGTTACGGATTTTTGTTCGATTATGCTTGGCAGCTTAGCGGATTGAATAAAAAACGACCTGCAGTTTTTATTTCAGTACCAATAGGATACGCTGTGTTGATGCCCGATAATGCTGATTCGAAACGTATTTCGTTGCTAAGTTACGGCTGGACTACACGCCACGAATTTGGTGTTGATAAGCCGATTACACCATTTGTAGGATATGGTTTGCTGCTTAATACACTGAAAATTGATGGCACGCTTGGTGGAGTTATGGGACATCAAACACAATTTGAAGGTGGTGTGAATTTTAAAACAAAATCGCGATTGAAGTATTTTGCAAAAATTCAATACAGTTACACTTCATTCCCAAAGTTAGAAGTAAAAGAACGAATACACTTGCAATTTGCAGATGTTAGATTAGGAGTGAGGTTCTGAAAAATACTTTTATTCATATTTAAAAGTTAGGTTTAATAGGCTTAACTTTTTTAGTTTGTGTGTGTATAATAATGAAACAGACCCATTATTTCCATCGAAAGCGCAATGCAAATATGAACAATAACGCCACCCCAAATATGGCGTGTTTGGTAAGCCAGCGCACCCAGCATATAGCCTCCAAAAACAGATGAAATTGTTTCGCCCAGCGGTTTCCCAAAATGGATTGCGCAATACATGGCTACCATTGGCAAAATAGCATTTCTGCCCAAAATTGCAGCCATTCCAATAACCAATGCTCCACGAAATAATAACTCAGTCATTATAAAATCGAGGGCATAAGTTATTTCAAAAAATACAGTGTAAGCTACTGTGGGTAAATTAAATATTCCTTCGTAGTACCAGGGTTTAAATTGTGGATAAGCAGTCTGAAAGTCGGCACTAAATGAGATGAGAATTATAAAAGGTAGCAACATTAAATAGAGCGAAAAATAACCACGCAAATGACTTGTTTTGATTGTTAAACCATAAATACCTTCAATTTTTTTATCGTAAAAATATTTATAAATAAAAAGAGGTATAAAATAAAAAAGGATACTTTTTAGCTGCGAAAGTATACGTATAATATAGGCATTTTCTTCGTTAAAAAAGCTACTAATTTGAATGTTTTTATGCGCATAAAATCCAATTGAAAAGCCGTATAACAAGATTATAGAAAATGATTTAACATAAAATTTACTATCTCTCAAAACCTTATAATTTTTGCGAAAAATAAGTGTGGGAATGGCTACTGCAAAATAAAAAAACAAGTAAAAAAGTGGAAAATAAAGCATCGAATTTCCTTCGAAATAGCTATTTCGCATTACGTTTCGGTAAAAACCATATTCATAGTTCAAAAAAATGAATACCCCAATAAAAAGTAAAGTATAGAGGTACGAAATAAGATGAAAATCTGCTTTTATAAATTTCCAAATTTCGCCAAATAACGCAGAAACAGAATTCTTCATTTACAATTTTTTCATTTACAATTTACTATTTGTAAAAAAACTTTCAAGAGTTATTTTACGATATTCATTTTCGAAATTGGGTGTAAAAATATTTTTGCCTAAACTTAGCTCAATTTCCTCCCGTGTCCAAAACCGACCTTCCGAAATTTCAATCGGATCGGGCATAATTACACCATCATATATTGTGTAGTAACTATGAACCAATTCAGCCTCCTGATTAGAAATAAATTTGTAGCGAAACATAAATTTAGGTTCAAAATTTTCGATACCCAATTCCTCTCGAACTTCTCGCCGAAGCGCTTGTTCAATTTCTTCACCATAATCCACATGTCCACCTACCGAAGTATCCCATTTCCCGGGTTGGATATCTTTGTTCTCAGCTCTTTTTTGTAAGTAAAGTGCTACATTTGAGTTAAATACATGCAGATGAACAACAGGGTGAAGCAAAAAACTACCCGAGTGACATTCCGTTCGGGTGGCTTTGCTTATAACGGTTCCATCATCGGTTACTACTGGAAAAAATTCAATTTTTGGCATGTTTTGTTGTATTTTTGGCAAAGTTACAATTATTTTTTTCTTTTACTAACAGTCTACTGCCTACTTTTTTGTCATTTTTTCAAAAGCTTTTTTGTATCTTTGCACGGTTTAAAGTGAAAAATGTGATAAAATCTGCTATATGCAAAATTTCAAAATTGCTATTATTGGTTTAGGATATGTGGGATTGCCACTTGCCATTGAGTTTGGTAAAAAATACAAAGTATTAGGTTTCGATATCAATCGTAAACGTGTTGAAGAACTTCAAATTGGTGTGGATCACACACTTGAGGCTGATTTAGATGGCTTGTTAGAAGCCACTTCTTTACGAAATTTGAATCCTGAATCGGGGCTTGCTTTTTCGTTTAACGAAGCGGAATTAAAAAATTACAACGTTTTTATTGTTACCGTTCCTACACCAATCAATAATTTTAACATGCCCGATTTAACACCGCTCATCAAGGCCTCCGAAATGCTTGGTAGAGTTGTTAAAAAAGATGATATAGTTATTTACGAATCAACAACTTACCCCGGATGTACCGAAGAGGATTGTGTTCCTGTAATCGAAATGCATTCGGGTCTTGTTTTTAATACCGATTTTTTTGCCGGTTACAGTCCCGAACGCATCAATCCGGGTGATAAAGTAAATACATTGACCAAAATTAAAAAAGTTACTTCAGGTTCCACGCCCGAAATTGCTGATATTGTTGATGGATTATACGCTTCAATTATCACTGTTGGAACGCACAAAGCCCCTAGTATTAAGGTGGCAGAAGCTTCCAAAATTATCGAAAATGCTCAACGCGATGTCAATATTTCTTTTGTAAATGAGTTAGCACTTATTTTCGATAAGGTGGGCATAGATACCAATGATGTGCTCGAAGCCGCTGGTACTAAATGGAATTTTCTCAAATATCGTCCAGGGTTAGTTGGAGGCCATTGTATCAGTGTAGATCCTTATTATTTAGCAAGTAAAGCCGAATCGTTGGGCTATGTGCCGCAGGTTATTTTATCAGGTCGACATGTAAACAACAGTATTGCGCCTTTTATTGCCAATAAACTTTTGAAGTTAATGATTCAAAAAGGACAAACCATTAAGGGTGCAAACGTATTAATTCTTGGTGTTACTTTTAAAGAAAACTGTCCCGATATTCGAAATACTAAAGTAGTTGATATTTACAACGAATTGTGTGAATTTGGTACCAATGTGGATATTTACGATCCGTGGGCAATTGCCTCAGAGGTCGAACACGAATACGGTGTGGCAATTCTATCAAGCTTGAATACTACAAAAAAATACGACGCAATATTGCTCGCTGTGGCGCACGACGAATTTAAATCCTTTGATTTTGAAGGACAACACAACGATGGTGCTGTCATTTTCGACGCCAAAGCAATAGTTGATCGTCGCTGGGTGGATGGAAGACTTTAATTAGTTTACTAAATAACATTAGAAACACACTTTAATATTAAATATGACAAGATTTAAATTCGTATTTGCCTTACTTTTTGTGGTTTTTACCATGCAGGCGCAAGATTTGAGTAAAATTGATTTGAGCAAGCTTACGCCTGAGCAAATCGAAATGTATAAAAAGTACATGGCTTCAAAAGGAAATGCTACTCCATTGGCGGCTGCTAATGCCGACTCCAAAATGCCCGACGACCGCAAAATCGTTGTAGATGAAGCTTCTGCTGGAATTCCAATAACTTCTTCTTTGAGCTATTTTGGAGCCTATCTTTTTTCAAATCAGCAACTTACTTTCGAGCCAAAGTTAAATATTCCCACACCTTCCAATTATGTTTTAGGTGCTTACGACGAACTTGTTGTAGATGTATCGGGTTTGTATGAAGCATATTACAAGCTAAAGGTATCACCCGAAGGTACCATTCGTATTCCCAATGTAGGTCCCGTAAAAGTTTCCGGTCGTACGGTTGAAGAGGCTGGCCGTAGTATTAAAAGCGCTGTATCTCAAGTATATCAAGGTGTATCATCGGGCGAAACAAAAATTAATGTTAGTTTAGGAAATATTCGCAGCATTCGCGTTACGGTTATTGGCGATGCTGTTCGTCCGGGCACATACACTTTGCCTTCGCTGGCAACTGCTTTTAATGTACTTTATGCTTGTGGTGGACCTTCGGAAGCAGGAAGTATGCGCAATGTAAAAGTGATTCGTGGTGGGAAACAAATTGCAACTATAGATGTATACAAATTTCTTACTGATGGTGTTATCCCTAATAATGTGTTGCTTCACGACGAGGATGTTATTCGGATTGAACCATACAAAATTAGAGTTACTATAAAGGGCTCAACTAAATCACAAGGTATTTTTGAAGGTATTGAAGGCGAATCTCTTAGCGATATACTAAGGTATGCAGGTGGTTTTAAAGACGATGCTTTTTCCAAAATTGCTACTTTAGTTCGCATTGCCGACAATCAGAAAAAGGTGATTGACGTTGCTGATGTAGATTACAAAAAATTTAAAATTAAATCAGGCGACGAATATACATTCTCGACCAATCCCGATAAATTTAAAAACCTGATAGAAATTGTAGGTAGTGTAAATAGGGCTGGTGTGTATGCTCTCGAATCGGATATGACAGTTAATCAGTTAATTAAAAAAGCTGAAGGTTTGAAAGAAGATGCTTTTTTGAATATAGCTGTGATATCGCGAAAACGAGAAAACTTAGTGCCCGAAATGATTAACTTTAATCTGCGCGATTTAATTGCCGGGAATATTCCGGATATAAAATTAAAAAAAGACGATAGAGTCGAAATTTATAGCTTGTTCGATTATCGTCAGGGATATAATGTATCCATTTCAGGTGAAGTTAAAGCACCAGGTTCATATCCATTAATCGAAAATCTTACTTTGATGGATCTTATACTCAAAGCTCGCGGTTTTACCGAAGCTGCTGCTACCGATTCAATTGAAGTAATACGTATTATAAAAGATAAAAACCAGTTATTGAACTCCAATGTGAAATCGATTGTTCGAAAATTTAAAATTGACAAAGACTTAAACTTGATTGGGTCTGATGGAACATTTATTTTGGAAAATGGCGACCAAGTAGTTGTTCGCTCCATTCCCGGATATGAAGGAATACGTTTAGTTCAAGTTGATGGTGAAGTACTTCGCCCCGGCGCTTACAACATAACTACTAAGGGCGAATACATTTCGGATGTCATAAAACGTTCGGGTGGATTTACAAAATACGCTTATCCGGCAGGTGCATTTTTAATTAGAAATCAAAGGTTTGATGATGCTCAACTTAAATTGAACGGATTTATGATTCGCAATGCAAAAAGCCAATTAGAAAAATCGTCAAGCAATACCATCGATGCTCAATTGCTCGAACAAGCAGGTTTAAAACAAACCGGAGGTGTAGATGCTATTGATTCATTACAGCAAAAATTAATGGGTGTCGATGTTATAAATAATATTGAAAATACCGAAGGTTTGGTAGGTATTAATTTAAAAAATATTATGCGTAATCCACGTGGTAAATATGATTTAAAATTAGAAGAAGGCGATGTTATTTATGTACCACGCGAATTACAAACAGTGCGTGTTATGGGTGCTGTTTATTTTCCTACTTATGTTCGATACGATAATTTATATAGTTTAAAAGATTATATTAATAATGCAGGGGGCGCTTCAAAATCTGCTCTTCGTAGCAAAATTTTTATTCTCTATCCCAATGGAACTTCAAAAAGTACACGCAACTTTTTAGGATTTCATTTTTATCCAAAAGTGTTAGCAGGTTCGCAAATTTTAGTTCCTCAAAAACAAATGGATATTCGACAAAAAATGACAACAGGTGAATCAATCTCTGTAATGACATCTGTAACTTCAATGGCAGCCATTATTTATTCCATTGTTTCGAACGCAATTAATAACAGCAACAACAATTAATTAGATCTGAATGAGTACTCCTCCTATTCAAAAAACAACCCCTCAACTCAACGAGATTTCGTTAGTAGAACTCCTATATATTGTTAAAAAATATTACCAATATCTACTCAGTAAATGGATAATTATCTGTATTGTTGGTTTTAGTAGTGCGGCTATTGGATTAGCTGCTTCGTTTATTTCAAAACCTAAATATACCGCTCATTTATCCTTTGCTTTGGTCGAAAAAGGTTCTGGAGGTGGTTTAGCCGACTTAGCCTCATCCTTTGGTTTGGCTGGCTTAGTAGGAGCTGGCGGTGGTAATGGTGCTTTTAGTGGCGATAACTTATTAGAAATTATTAAATCGCGTCATGCTATCGAACAAACGCTTCTTACACCAGTTGATTACAAAGGCCAACGCAAAACACTTATGGAGGTGTATATGGACTTTACCAAAATGCGCAAAGATTTAAAAAAAGTAAAGAAAAACAATGATCTTCGCGATTTGGCTTATCCTGTGGGGCAAAGTCGATCAACTTTTAATCGTACGCAGGATAGTGTATTGTTTGTGGTTTACGATGGTTTTATTAAAAGTCAGAGCCTGAAAATTGTTCGTAAAGATAAAAAAGTCAGTATTGTTAATGTTGATTTCACAAGTTTAGACGAACTTTTCTCGAAACTTTTCGTTGAAACACTTATGGATCAAACCTATACTTTTTACCGTCAAACAAAAACATCACAAAGCCGATATAATATCAACATTATGCAACAGAAAGCCGATTCGGTGCGATTACTTTATGAAGCTGCTCTTTACAAAGGTGCTGGTTATTCGCAGGTAAATATAAATCCTGCCTTGCAATATGCTGCTGTGCCTCGTATGAAACAGGAGGGTAATGCGCAACTTTACGGAACTGTTTATACCGAAATTCTCAAAAACTTAGAAACTCTAAAATTAGATTTGGCACGCGAAACGCCTTTGGTACAAGTAATCGACCAGCCTATTTTTCCACTTAAAAAAGAAAGATTGGGTAAAATAAAAGGGACTTTTTTCGGCGGTGTTATTGGTGGTGTGCTTATAGTAGTTTATTTATTAGGTATGCTCTATATAAAGGAATTAGGGCTAAATCTTAAAAAGGAAGAAAAGTAAAATTAAAAAAACACTAAATAAACCAATTTCAAAAAAAATCTTTGTTTTTGGTTCTAACATCTAAATTTTATGAAAGGAATTGTATTAGCCGGAGGATCAGGTACGCGCTTGTATCCAATTACAAAAGGGATTTCGAAACAATTAATCCCTATTTACGATAAACCAATGGTTTATTATCCAATATCTGTTTTAATGTTGGCAGGAATTCGGGATATTCTCATTATTTCTACTCCCGACGATTTACCTGGATTCCGACGTTTGTTAGGCTCGGGGGCCGATTTGGGCGTGAATTTTCAATATGCAGAGCAACCCAGCCCCGACGGATTGGCGCAAGCTTTTATTATTGGTGAGCAATTTATTGGTTCCGACTCTGTGTGTTTAGTATTAGGGGATAATATCTTTTACGGCCATGGATTACCCGAAATGCTTCGTAATTCGGTAATTAATGCCGAAGTAAATTCCAAAGCTACCGTTTTTGGCTATTATGTAACCGATCCAGAGCGTTACGGAGTGGCCGAGTTTGATACAGATGGTACAGTATTGAGCATTGAAGAAAAACCCGCTGAACCAAAATCGAATTATGCAGTAGTTGGTCTTTATTTTTATCCAAACAAGGTAGTTCAAGTAGCTAAAACTATTAAGCCTTCGCCACGGGGTGAGTTAGAGATTACAACTGTAAATCAGGAGTTTTTGGCTGATGGTGAATTAAAAGTTAATCTTTTTGGAAGGGGTTTTGCTTGGCTCGATACAGGTACACACGATTCTCTCTCCGAAGCTTCCACTTTTATCGAAGTACTCGAAAAACGTCAAGGTTTAAAGGTATCGTGCCTCGAAGAAATTGCTTTCCACAATGGTTGGATTTCGAAAGAAGATGTGCTTCGGATTGCCGAACCTATGAAGAAAAATCAATACGGACAATACCTTCAACAACTTGTAACACGAAAATAAATAATATAAATACAGATTAGATTAAAAAAAATCTATCTTCGAACAGCATTCGCTCGAAGATAGATTTTTTTTTTATAATCACTCATTCACTCACTCACTCACTCACTCACTCACTCACTCACTTACTTTCTCTTTTAGCAATGCAAATTCCACTACTTGCATAATATCGCTTACAAATTGAAATTTTAATCCTTTTAAGTAGATAGGTTTTATTTCGTCGATATCTTTACGGTTATCTTCGCAAAGAATAATATCAGTAATTCCGGCTCGCTTAGCTGCTAAAATTTTTTCTTTTATTCCTCCTACCGGCAATACTTTTCCGCGCAAGGTAATTTCGCCTGTCATAGCTAAGTTTTTTCGCACTTTTCGTTTGGTGAATGCCGATACAAGTGCTGTTACCATAGTTATACCTGCCGATGGTCCGTCTTTTGGAATAGCTCCTTCGGGCACATGCACATGCACATTCCACTCATCAAAAAGCAAGG
Organism: Porphyromonas cangingivalis; assembly: GCA_945902955.1. Taxonomy (GTDB): domain Bacteria; phylum Bacteroidota; class Bacteroidia; order Bacteroidales; family Paludibacteraceae; genus Paludibacter. Next base: position 8,577 of record CAMDNO010000017.1, on the reverse strand, counting down.
GATCAATACTTAATTTATCGGCATGTGATTTAATATATTCGAGTGCCAATACAGCCGATTCTTTCATAACATCACCCAAATTCCCTGTGAGTGTGAGCTTTGGGGCTTTACTTTTACTTAGGCTCGATTCGATAAACAGAATTTCGCCACCCACCTGTGTCCAAGCTAAGCCTGTAACTACTCCTGCATATTCGTTTCCTTGATATTTATCTCGACTAAAACGAGGTGTACCTAAATATTTTTTCAAGTCTTCGATACTTATTTCTGTATTGTAGTCTTCGTCAGTTGCCACCATTTTAGCTATTTTGCGCATTAGCGAGGCTATCTGACGATTCAGAGAACGCACACCCGATTCGCGGGTATATAAATCGATAATTTGTGCCAAAACCGGTTTCGAAAGTTGAATATGTTCTGGCTTTAAACCGTGGTTTTCTAATTCTTTATTAACAAGATGCTTGCGAGCAATTTCAATTTTTTCTTCTTGCGTATATCCACTTACTTCGATTAATTCCATGCGGTCGAGTAGGGGGCGCGGTATAGAATTTAGATTATTAGCAGTAGCCACAAACAACACTTTCGAAAGGTCGAAATCAATATCTAAATAATTGTCGTGAAAAGTTGTATTTTGTTCAGGGTCAAGCACCTCGAGTAAAGCCGACGAAGGGTCGCCTTTGTAATCGGCATTTACCTTATCAATTTCGTCTAACACAAATACTGGATTTGATGTTTCTACTTTCTGAATATTTTGCATTATTCGTCCGGGTAATGCGCCAATATAGGTACGACGATGTCCTCGGATTTCAGCTTCGTCGTGCAAACCACCAAGCGAAATACGCGCATATTTTCGATCGAGTGCACGGGCAATAGATTTTCCGAGCGATGTTTTTCCAACACCAGGAGGGCCATAAAGACACAAAATAGGTGATTTCATATCTCCTTTGAGTTTCAAAACAGCCAAATGCTCGATAATGCGGTCTTTTACCGTTTCAAGTCCAAAATGATCGGCATCCAATACTTTTTTTGCATTTTTGAGGTTGAAATTATCCTCGCTGAATTCATTCCAAGGTAAATCGAGCATAGTTTCGATATAATTCAACTGTGTTGAATAATCGGGCGAATGTTGGCTGGTCCGTTCTAATTTTTTCAATTCTTTTTCAAAAATTTTAGCCACAGCCTCTCCCCATTTTTTAGTAGCCGCGCGTTGCTTAAAGTCCTGCACATCCAATTCGGGAGAACTTCCACCCAACTCGTTTTGAATAGTTTTCATTTGCTGTTGCAAAAAATATTCACGTTGCTGCTGGTCAATTCCTTCTTTTGCTTTGTTCTGTATGGACATTTTAAGCTCAAGCAATTGTGATTCTTTATTGAGTTGCTGCAAAAGCTGATAACCGCGTTCCACAATGTCGTCAATTTCGAGCAAACTCATTTTGTCAGTTACGTTTAGTCCAAAATTGGCACAAACATAATTAATCAAAAAAGTGGGGTTTTCAATATTTCGAATAGCAAAAGATGTTTCGGGTGGTAAAAATCCCGAATTATTGATTATGGTGGTGGTAATATCTTTAATTGAAGAAATAAGTGCTTGAAAAACACTGTTTTTCAAATCTTCAGGAGCAATTTCCTCAATTGGATATACTTTGGCTTTGATGTATGGTTTTGCAGCAACTTGTTCGCCAAGATGAAACCGTTTTTTGCCTTCTATAATTACAGTTGTCGAATTATCAGGCATTTCGAGTATACGAACAATTTGTGCAACTGTGCCGGTTTGAAATAACTGATCTATTGTTGGATCTTCTGATTTTCGATCAATCTGCGTACAAACGCCAATTAATTTACCATCTTCGTGTGCTTTTCGTATCAGTTTCAATGATTTGGAACGGGCAACAGATACAGGAAGTAGCACTCCGGGGAAAATAACCATGTTGCGCATGGGTAAAATAGATAAAACTTCTCCATCGGCAAGTTTTATTTCCGACGAGCGCTCATCGAGCGATATTATTGGAAAAACTTCAGCCGACTCCATCATGTTATCACCAAAAAAATTGTCAAAATGGTTATTCATTTTTTAAAATTATAGATTTCGCTGCCATTATGGCAATATTTATATAGATGATTAATAGCCATCTAATTTTAATGTGAAAATTAAATGGCTGTAAACTAATTATTTATGTTGTTAATAAATTGTAAGGCGAGATATTATTTCAATCATTATGCCACAAAACAAACTGTCAAACAATGGTAATGATGTAATAATAAATAAGCATACCAGCTACAACGAGTTTACTAACGGTGCCAATAATGAATCCCAAAAAAGCTCCAAAAGCAGCTTTCAGAGCTTCGTGTGTTGGCTTCTGGGCAATAAGTTCGCCAATGAGCGCTCCGATAAACGGGCCAAAAATAATGCCTATTGGACCCAAAAACATACCTCCCAATAATCCGATTATACTACCACGAATACCTGATTTTGAACCACCAAATTTTTTCGTTCCCCAAATCGGAATGTAATAATCGAGCACTTGAATTAGGATAACAATTAGTGCCCAAATAATTAAGAAATTTGTTTCGAACTGATATTTTTCTGTAAAGTGGAGTAGCAAAATACCTCCATAACTTAGTGGTATTCCTGGAAGTATAGGCAGCACTGAGCCCAGAAATCCTATTGCTAACAATAAACCTGCTGAAATTATCAAAAATAAATCCATAATAATCAAGTGTATATGATGTTTTTTCTAAATGCAAATTTACAAAAATCTTTCGAAGTAGAAAAAAGTTGAATTAGTTGGTGAATTGATTCGAATACTATACTTTTGCAAAATAAAAATTACCGCACACTCATGCAATCGAAAATTCCGCCTTATATTTACCAAAAAAGCAATGTTATTCAGTTAATTTTGCTAACGGCTGCTTTTGCATTGCTTTTTATTAATATTTTTCAACCTTTCAATTCGCGCAATTGGTATCCTAACATTTCCGAATTTAAATATTTCTTTTTTTCCAGCCTAATTATTCTCACAGGCATGTTGGTGGTGGTTGTTAGTCGATTGATAATGCTTCATTATACCCGTACTCGCGATTTATTTGTTTGGCAATTTGCACTGCATGTATTTGCAGAAGTGGTCGCTATGTCTCTTTTTTATACCCTTTTTTCACGCTATTTTCCGCGTATTGGTGCCGAACGGGAGTTGCTCGAAATTTTTGTTCAATCGTCGAAGAATACAGCTTGGATTTTACTTCTACCTTATTCAATATTGTGGTTGTATTTTGCATTGCGTGAAAAAAATCGTTTGCTCGAAAAAATTGCCAAAACAGAATCCGAACCCGTAAGCATTAAGCGTAATTTAATTGCGTTTCCCGACGAGAAAGGGGAGTTTAAGATTTCAATCGACCAGGAAAATTTACTTTTTTTAGATGCAGCCGATAATTATGTAACTATTCATTATCTCAATAAATCTAAATTATCACATTATCTATTACGAAATTCACTGAAATGGGTTGCTGAAAATATGACAAATGAAACGCCTTTAGTTCGTTGCCATCGTTCGTTTATTGTTAATTTGGATAAAGTAAAAGTACTGCGTAAAACAAAAGATGGTATTTTTCTAGAAATGGACGCTATAAATACCCCTGACATTCCCGTTTCCAAAACCTTCTACCCACATGTGATGGAAAAATTCTCTAAATACTCTGTGTAATAAAGTTTGAAATTAGTAGTTTTTATAATCTAATACCCACTATAAACTACAAACTATAAACTATAAACTAAATACTATTCCTTTGGTTTACAGCATACTACTGTGATATGAAAGCACGATTGTTTACGTTCACGTACAGCCAAAAGTTTACATTCTTTACGCATCTCGAGTAATGTTTTTGTAAGTTCTTGAATAATTTCCCATTTAGGAACAATGGAATCGTTATCTAAATTCAAAAAATGTTTATAGGAAATGTCTACTGTTGTGGCAAAAAAATGTGCAGTTGTATCCGAAGCATTTCCATTGTGCTTGCTTAATTTTTCCTGCGATTCCTCTGTTCGAAGTATCGAAGTCAGAAAAAAGCAATAATTACCCAATTTCTCTTTTTTTAATTTATCCTGAAAGCGGACAGCAATTTCGTCAATCATACTTACAGCTTCTGGAATCAGGTATGGATGCGAGTGTTTAAGCGTTTTTAAATGGTACAAACGGGAATCTTTTACTTCTACAAGTTCGTAATTATCCACCATTTTTTTGTAAGTAGAATCAAATTCTGCATTCGTTTTAAACGGTTTTTTTAAACCATTTTTGCGAGCATGCACCAATTGTATAGTATTTACATCTTTAATGATTTCGGCTGGTTCTATAGGCGCAGTAGCATTTATGAGTTGATTGCAACCAATGTAATGGTTGGGGCGGGGCTGCTCAATAATTTCTTTGGGTTTGTCGTAGTAAAAATAAAAAGAGAGAACTAAAATGAATAAAATTCCTACAAATAAATAAAGTTTTTTAGTTGGGCTAATTTTTGAAATCACGATGGTGTTTTTAGTGTTTGAAATTACGCAAAATTAGCCATTTTTTTAACATTATACAAATTTTAAATACAATAACTTTTCAACAATTGCCCTTAAATACTGACTTTCAGTAAATTGTTGGTGTCGTTACATTATATAAAAGATGATTTTTTAATTAATCAAAAAAAATCGTTACTTTTGCAACTTAATTAAATAATAAATAATCAGATGAAACCAACATTATTTGTATTAGCAGCAGGAATGGGTAGCCGCTATGGCGGCTTAAAACAATTGGACGGATTAGGTCCGAACGGCGAAACCATTATGGATTATTCCATTTACGATGCCATTAAAGCTGGATTTGGAAAAATTGTTTTTGTAATTCGTAAGAGCTTCGAAGCTGATTTTAAAGAGGTTGTGATAAATAAATTTAGAAACCTTATCGATGTTGAAATTGTATTTCAGGATATTTCGAATGTACCTGCTGGCTGTACGTATATTGCTGAACGCGAAAAACCTTGGGGAACAAATCATGCCGTTTTAATGGGTAAAGATGTTATAAAAGAGCCTTTTGCGGTGATTAATGCCGACGATTTTTACGGACAGGAATCGTTTGCCGTTTTGGCCGATTTTTTACGTAGCGTTGTTGGTAAACAAAACGAATATTGTATGGTGGGTTATCATGTGGGTAATACGCTTTCCGAAAGTGGTTCTGTAAGTCGTGGAATATGTGAAGTAGACGAAAATGGTAATTTAACAAATGTAGTTGAGCGTACGCACATTGAAGAAAAGGGTGGTGCAATCATTTTTATTGATGAAAAAGGTGAAGAGGTAGCAATTGCGCCAAGTACTCCCGTTTCCATGAATATGTGGGGATTTACACCCGATTATTTTGATTATTCCGAACAGTTCTTTATTGAATTTTTGGCTGAAAATGGTCAGAAATTGAAATCTGAATTTTATATTCCATTGGCAGTAAATAATTTAATTGTGGCTGGTAAAGCAAGTTGTAAAGTGCTTGATAGTTCTGCAAAATGGTTTGGCGTTACGTATGCCGAAGATCGTCCACAAGTAGTACTCAAAATCAACGAATTAATACGCAAAGGCGTTTATCCAAAACAACTTTTTAAATAATATACAAAATGGCAAAGATATTAGTAACCGGTGGTACCGGATATATTGGTTCACACACTGTTGTGGCATTACAAAAAGAGGGTTTTGAAGTTGTTATTGTCGATAATTTATCAAATTCGAACATTGAGGTACTTAATGGGATTGAAAAAATTACAGGAATTCGTCCTGCATTCGAAAATATCGATTGTGTGGATTATGTGAGCATGGATCGCATGTTCGAAAAATACAAAAATATCGATGCTATTATTCATTTTGCTGCTAACAAAGCGGTGGGCGAATCGGTTGAAAAACCATTGATGTATTATCGCAATAATTTAGTTTCGCTCATCAATATTTTGCAATTAATGCCTATTCACAAAGTGCGTAGCATGGTTTTCTCATCTTCGTGTACCGTTTACGGACAGCCCGATGTGTTGCCGGTAACCGAACAAGCGCCTATCAAATTAGCGCAATCGCCTTATGGTAATACAAAGCAAATAGGGGAGGAGATTATTCATGATACTTTGCATGCAAATGCTGATTTACAAACAATTATACTTCGCTATTTTAATCCTATTGGAGCTCATGCATCGGCCGAAATTGGTGAATTACCCAATGGCGTTCCAAATAATTTATTGCCTTTTGTAACCCAAACTGCTATTGGCCTACGCAAACAATTATCGGTATTTGGTAACGATTATAATACTCCTGATGGTTCGTGTATTCGCGATTATATACATGTGGTTGATTTAGCTAAAGCTCACGTGATAGCTGTTAAACGCTTGTTGGAGAATGAAACAAAAGCGCAAATTGAAACTTTCAACCTTGGCACTGGACGTGGACTTTCGGTTCTCGAAATTATCGAAACATTCATGAAAGTTACAGGCGTGGATGTACCCTACAAAATTGTAGGCCGTCGTGGTGGTGATGTTGAAAAAGTATGGGCAGATCCTTCGTATGCCAATACCGAATTGGGCTGGACTGCTACCGAAACAGTTGAAGAAACACTCCGCAGTGCGTGGGCTTGGGAGTTGAAACTATCTAAAAAGTAACAAACTAGAATATTATGCTATATCCGCTGAAGTTTTCTCCCATCCTGAAAGATAAAATTTGGGGTGGAACAAAACTCAAAAGTATTTTTGGTAAAGAAGCTACAACCGACAAACTTGGCGAAAGTTGGGAATTGTCGGGTATCGAAGGTGAGGAATCCGTTGTTGCAAATGGCTTTTTGGAAGGGAATAACCTTACGGAGCTGATTGAAATCTATATGGGCGATTTAGTTGGCGATAAAATCTATGATTCGTTCGGTTTGTCGTTTCCGCTTTTATTTAAACTAATTGATGCCAACGAAAACCTTTCCATACAAGTTCATCCAGGAGATGAAGTAGCAGCTGAGCGTCATAACTCTTTTGGTAAAACCGAAATGTGGGTTGTGCTTCAAGCTGATGAAAATGCTGAATTAATTATTGGTTTTACCAACGATTGTTCGAAAGAAGAATATTTAGATGCGCTTGATACAGATAAAGTGGAAGATTTATTGCAACACGTACCTGTAAAAAGTGGCGATGTGTTTTTTATTCCTGCCGGCTTGGTTCATGCCATTGGTAAAGGCGTTATGGTTGCCGAAATTCAACAAAGTAGTGATATTACTTACCGAATTTACGATTTTAAACGCGTTGACGATAATGGAAACGAACGCGAATTGCACACAGATCAAGCCTTGGACGTAATTGATTTTACTGCGTCAAAAAATCCAAAAACAGCTTATAAGCCTGATTTGAATCATATTACGCCTCTTGTAAGTTGCGATTATTTTACCACCAACTTAATTCAGTTCAATCAGCCACTTACTCGCAATTATGGTACTATCGACTCGTTTGTAGCTTATATGTGCCTCGAAGGTAGTTTTATAGTTGAAAGTGACGATTCCAAAGTGATTGTCAACAAGGGCGATACAGTTTTAATTCCTGCTTGTATTAATGAGGTAGGAATAATTCCAGATGCGGCTTCGAAATTGCTCGAAGTGTATATTGTTTAAGTTTCTCATTATTTCAAAAACATGAAGCGAGCTATTTTTCCCGGTACATTTGATCCATTTACGGTGGGGCATTATAGCATCGTGAAGCGAGGTTTGCAAATTTTCGATGAAATTATAATTGGTATTGGACATAATCAATCAAAAAAAACGCTTTTCACAATCGAAAAGCGTATTGAAATGATTAAGAAAGCCTTTGAAAATGAACCTCGTGTTAAAGTAACTTCCTACTCAACACTGACAGTTGATTTTGCCACCGAATGGCAAGCCAATTTTATATTAAGAGGTTTGCGCTCGGTTGGCGATTTTGAATACGAACGCACCATTGGCGATAACAACAGACTTTTAACAGGTATCGAAACGGTAATTTTATTTACTGAGGCCGAATATGCTCATATTTCGTCTACAGTAGCCCGCGATTTAATGTCGTATGGAAAAGATATAAGCAGCTTTTTACCTCCAAATGTAAAAGTGTAGATTTTTTATTGCTTCCCCAAGTGTGAATATTTTTTCTTCTAACTTTTAATCACAATATCGTAATTCAAAACTTTATTCCAAATCCAAACGCTGCAATTTGGTTGTAAATAGTACTGAATAAGCCAATAAATACAATAGCTGCGGTACATATAACCAAGCTGATTTTCATGGCAGTGTCGCTGTTTACCACTTCAATCGGATTTTCGCTTTTAGTCAGGAACATGGCTTTTACCACCAACAGGTAATAATAGAGCGAAATAATGGTGTTGAGCAGTGCTATGAACAGTAGTACGTAAAAACTTTGTTGTGCTGCTGCCGAAAATACAAAGAACTTACTGAAAAATCCGGCAAAAGGTGGAATTCCGGCCAACGAGAAAAGCGCTAACATCATAACCACGCTTAGTTTTGGGTTGGTTTGGTATAAACCGTTGTAATCGCCAATTTGAATTTTGCCCGTTTGATTTTC
>CAMDNO010000016.1 GCA_945902955.1 Porphyromonas cangingivalis | reverse complement strand
ATACCTACAATGCCGTTTGGTGGCAACATAAAGTTCAGACTATCAAAAAGCAGTTTTTCGCCGAATGCTTTCGAAACGCCAATGGCTTCCACCACTTTATTTCCCAAACGTGGTCCGTTAGGGATAAAGAGTTCGAGTTTCTCTTCTTTTTCGCGTTGGTCTTCGTTTATCAATTTGTCGTAAGCTTCCAAACGGGCTTTTCCTTTGGCGTGACGGGCTTTTGGAGCCATGCGCACCCATTCCAACTCACGTTCAAGCGTTTTGCGGCGTTTGCTGGCCGATTTTTCTTCGCTGGCCATGCGGGCTGTTTTTTGTTCGAGCCACGAGGTGTAATTTCCTTTCCAAGGAATGCCTTCGCCTCGGTCGAGTTCAAGGATCCATCCCGAAACATTATCGAGGAAGTAACGGTCGTGGGTAATGGCAATTACGGTTCCGGCATATTGTTGCAAGTGGTGCTCCAACCATTCCACCGATTCGGCATCCAAGTGGTTGGTAGGCTCATCGAGCAGTAAAATATCCGGATTGCGAAGCAACAAGCGACACAAAGCGACACGGCGTTTTTCACCACCTGACAAGTTTTCAATTTTCCAATCTTCGGGCGGACAACGCAAGGCATCCATCGCACGTTCCAGTTTATTATCTAAGTTCCACGCATCGGCATGGTCGAGTAATTCCTGCAATTCACCCTGACGGGCAATCAGTTTATCAAAATCGGCATCGGGTTCAGCAAATTGCTCGTTGATGTGATCGTATTCGGCAATCATGTCTACAATTTCCTGTACGCCTTCCTGCACAATTTCTTTTACCGTTTTGGTTGGGTCGAGTTTGGGGTCCTGCTCCAGATATCCCACCGAATAGCCGGGTGAGAAAACCACTTCGCCATCGAAACTCTTTTCGACTCCGGCAATAATTTTGAGCAAAGTTGATTTACCGGAACCATTTAAACCAATAATACCGATTTTAGCACCGTAGAAAAACGAAAGATAAATGTTGTTTAATACTTTTTTTTGTGGTGGAAAGGTTTTGCTTACACCTACCATCGAGAATATCACTTTTTTATCGTCAGCCATTTTTTTGAAAATTGAAATTAGAAATTAGATGTTAGAAATCATTACAAAGATACAATTTTTTTTCAACGCATCGTTGGAATAATTTTACAAACAAAACGGAAATACTTAAATAAAAGTACTTCCGCTTAATTTATAAAAATTGTATCAATCTACATTAAATACTGTTCACTTATCGATTTATGTTCTTGTACGCGTTGAATAGTATCGGCAAACATATCGGCAATTGTCAAAATGCGAACTTTCGAACAGCGTGAACAATCGAAGGGTATAGAGTCGGTAAAAGCAATTTCGGTTAAACCCGATTTCATTACATTATCTATGGCACTTCCCGACATAACTCCATGTGTTACAATGGCTCGAACACTTGCAGCTCCTCTTTCCATTATAAGATTAGCAGCTTTGCAAATCGTTCCGGCTGTGTCGGCCATATCGTCTACAATTACTACATCTTTGTTTTTTACATCCCCAATAATGGTCATTTGGCCTACCACATTGGCTTTTTCGCGTGTTTTGTGACCAAGTACCATGGGTGCATCCAAATGTTTAGCATAAGAGCCTGCGCGTTTGGTACCACCCACATCAGGGGAAGCTACAACTAAGTTTTCGAGTTTTAATGATTTCACATAAGGAACAAAAACAGTAGAACCATATAGGTGGTCAACGGGAATATTAAAAAATCCTTGAATTTGATCGGCATGTAAATCCATTGTAATAACACGGTCGACGCCTGCTACACTAAGCATATCGGCAATTAGTTTGGCTCCTATTGATACGCGAGGTTTGTCTTTTCTATCCTGACGAGCCCACCCGTAATAGGGAATTACAGCAATAATTTTGTATGCTGATGCGCGTTTTGCAGCATCAATCATTAACAAAAGTTCCATCAGATTGTCGGAATTTGGGAACGTGGATTGTACCAAATAAATGTACTGCCCACGAATAGATTCCTCGAAAGATACCGAAAACTCGCCATCCGAAAAATGTTCAATTTTCATTTTTCCCAATGGACAACCTAAACTTTTTGCAATTTTTTCGGCCAAATATTGGCTGTTTGTTCCTGAAAAGATTTTGAAGGATGATTCTACCGACATGTTATTTGCAGTTTTGCGGGTTGGAGATTTTTTGCAAAAGTAGTGATTTTTCTTAGAAATTTCATACGTTTTTTTATTTAAAATAATATTGATGTAAAATGGAATAAATATACATTACAAGTTCGTGCCTTTTCCTTTTATTAGCGGTTGATTAAGAGTTTTTTGCAACATTATTATTGTAATTATTTATAATACAAAAAAAGACTGTTGAAATTTATTCAAACAGTCTTTTTTAATATTTATGTATTTACTATCGTTGTTGAACCAACACCCATGCATCTGGAAAACGTTCAGAAATTTGATTGATACGTGTACGAGCTTGCATGTATTCGTTAAAAGAAGAAATAAGTACACGATACATTCCTTGTTCGTTTATTACTACTAAAGCATTGTTACCTTCGTTTTTTAATGTGCTTTGTAAGCCTCTGGCGTTTACCTGACTTTTAAAACTTCCTACTACAACATGGTATTTCAATTTTAGTGCCTCGGCATTTGTTTCGCCATCGGCTAAGCTGAATTTTTCGTTGCGAGTAACTTCTGCTTCTGTGGAAGATGTTGAAGCTGTTGCTGTTTGTGTGGTAGCAGGAGTTGTAACGGCCGAAGTACTTGGCGCTACAGCTTGTACATTTGCACCTGGAATTTTGGTTACTTTTTGTTTGGTTTTACAAGCTGTGAAAGAGCTTGCTACTACTGCTAATGCAACTAAAATCTGAATTGTTTTTGTCATAATGGGACTGGTTATAATTGTTTGTTTAATTTTCAACACAAATATCCGAATAAAAAACCGACTATACAATTTTTTCAATCTTTTTTTAATAAAAAACAACTCAATTTGCAAACAAAAATAGCCCTAATAGCGTTAGAGAATTATAAATTGCAAAATATTTAATTTAATAACAAATAAAATTATAGAATCATGAAATTTTCATTGCCCGAATTACCTTATGCACATAATGCATTAGAACCAATTATTACTGCTGAAACAATAGCTTATCATTATGGAAAACATCATTTGACTTATGTAAATAATTTGAATGGTTTGATCGGTGGAACTGAATTTGAAGATGCCGACTTGGATACCATTGTTAAAAAAGCAGATGGTCCTATCTTTAATAATGCTGCTCAAATTTGGAATCATAATTTTTATTTTCTTTCGCTTACACCAAACAAAGGTTCTTTGCCTACTGGTGGTTTGGCAGTTGCTATTGATGCTGCTTTTGGTTCGTTCGACGAATTTAAAAAACAATTTGGTCAGGCTGCTGTAACTGTTTTTGGTTCAGGTTGGGCTTGGTTGGTAAAAGACGCTGAAGGAAAACTTTCGATTGCTAAAGAAATCAATGCTGGTAATCCAGTTACTCGCGGTTTAACACCACTTTTGACTTTCGACGTATGGGAACATGCTTATTACATTGATTATCAGAACCGCAGAGCTGATTATGTAGCTGCCTTGTGGGATCTTGTAGATTGGGATGTTGTTTCGGCTCGTTACTAATTAGCATTGGTTTAAGTCATTTTTTTAACCGATTTGATATTCATTTATCAAATCGGTTTTTTTATTTCTTTTCAAACCATTTTTTTACATCTATATCATAGCCAGTTCCTTGCATGTAATTAAGTGTAGCAATGCGTAGTGCATTTCCATAAAGCTCCAAATCAATTTCGTTTTTAGTGCTAAAAGGAATTTCGTTGTTCGAAAAAATATTAGGTTTTTTCTGTAACGAAACAGCTCCTACACTTTCGGGATTCTGTCCCGAAGGGCTGTGGATAGTCATAGCGTAGCGATGCCAAAAAGCGGAATGCATGTAATTTGCAGCAAACAAACCCCGTACAACTTCGAGCGATTCGATGGTTTCGCGCGCTGTTTGTGTTGGAAATCCGTACATCAAATAGGCATGTGTCATTATTCCGGCTTCCGAAAGATTTTTCATACATTCGGTGGCACTTTCGATGGTAATTCCTTTGTTTATCAACTTCAAAACACGGGGCGATGCCACTTCTAATCCTCCCGAAACAGCTACGCAGCCCGATTTGGCTAATAAATAACACAATTCGGTGTTATAGGATTTTTCGAACCGAATATTCGTCCAATAGCTCACAATCAAACCTCTTCGGAGAATCTCTTCGGCTAACTTTCGTAACACAATAGGAGGCGCGGCTTCGTCGGTAAAATGAAAGCCCGAAATGCCTGTTTGTTGCATGAGTGTTTCCATGCGGTCGACTAACAATTCTACGGGTGCTTTTTCGAACCGTTTGATGTAATCGAGTGTGCCGTCGCAAAAGGCGCATTTTGCCCAATAACATCCGTGTGCTAATGTGAGTTTATTCCAACGCCCATTGCTCCACAAGGCGTGCATGGGGTTGGTGAGTTCAATCAGATTAATGTAATTATTCTGCATCACACCATCGTAGTCGGGTGTACCAGTATCGGCAAAGCGAATGTTTTCGAGCGTGTCGAAATTTATTCGTTCCAAAATTCCCTGTTCATTTCGCAAAATAGTACGAACCAAATTGCCTTTCGTGAGCAATCGAAGTAGCGGTAATTCGCCATCATCAAAAGTGAGATAGTCGATATAATCAAAAATCTTAGGATCGGATATTTGACGCAATTCGGTATTCACGTAGCCACCACCCATAACGATTTTTGTTTCGGGCGAATGTTTTCTCAACCATTGAGCGCATCGCATAGCGCTGTACAAATTGCCTGGGAATGGAACACTAAAACCTACAAACTCGGGTTTTAATTCTTCCATTTTTTTTGAAAAAATTTCTATTAATAAGCTGTCAATAAAATTGAGCGGCTTTTCCAATTCTTTTTGAAGTGGCTCAAATTCGGGCAAATGCAAGCAGAGCGATTCGGCATAGCGAATCAATTCGAAATGTGGATCGATGAATTTTTGTATCAATTCGCACAAATCTTTTATAAACAAAGTGCAAAGATGCGTAGCACGGTCGTGATTTCCGATTGTACCAAAAGCCCATTCCATATCGTCTTCTTCGGGTCGACGTTTGGAAATTGGCCAATAATCCAGATCGCTGAATCGCAAAGCTAACGAGCTGTCCCGACCACTTAAAAAGTGCATAACGGGTTCGATATTTTGGATGAAAAAAGATGCCTGTTGCACCAAAATTTTGTGTAGCTTGGTGAGCTTGCAACTTTCTAAAATCGTAAATAATTTTATAAGATTCTCGGAAGTGAAAAGTTTCTCGATAAGCTCAATACTTAAATCTGCTTGAGAACTTTCGATGCCGCGCGAACGCAAAAAACCTGTAAGCTGCATGGAAGCAGGGTAGGGGGTGTTGAGCTGCGTTAATGGTGGAGTGATAAGTAAAATCGACATATAATGTTAGAAATTAGATGATAGACAAAAGACAATAGACAAAAGATAAAAGACAAAAGTGATAATTAATTTTCTACGTATCGAGAGCCTTGTCGGGCATTTCGCTGAATCATGCGGCGTTCGGCTTTTACTACAAATTCGAAGTTTTTTAGTTTCCATTCGGGTGCAATAAGAAAGCCGGGTGGCGATTGCGAAATCATTCGTTCTACAGCTATTTTGGGGTTTAGTAATTCAATAAAATCAATTACCAAATCGATGTATTCGTCGGCAGTATAGAGATGGAACCACTCAGGATGTTCTGCATATTGGCGTGCCATTTTAGTGCTTTTTACCAATTGTAATTGGTGAAGTTTCAATGCTGTAAGTGGTAGTTTTGAAACTCTGCGTGCATGGTTTAAAATCATTTCATGCGATTCGTGTGGCAAACCAAGTATTAGGTGAGCACCCGTTTTTATGCCACGAGCAGCGGTATCTTTAATGGCTTTTTCGGCACAAGCGTAATCGTGTCCACGGTTAATAAAATCCAGGGTACTATCGTTTGTCGATTCGATGCCGTATTCAATCATAACATAATATTTTTTCGACAATTCGGCAAAATAATCTAACAATTCATCGTTCACACAATCGGGGCGAGTACCTACCACAATGCCTACCACTTTGGGGTGGGAGAGGGCTTCTTCGTAAAGTGCTTTTAACTTTTCAATTTTATCGTAGGTATTGGTATACGACTGAAAATAAGCTAAGTATATTTGAGCTTCGTATTTATGGTTGAAAAATGCAATTCCTTCTTCAATTTGTTGCGTTATGGTTTTGGTGGGTTTGCAATACTCCGGACTGAAAGTTTGATTGTTGCAATAAGTACAGCCACCCATTCCCCTGCTACCATCACGGTTGGGACAGGTAAAACCGGCATTGATAGATATTTTTTGTACTCGTTCGGTAAATTCACTTTTTAGTACCTGATTGTAATTTAAGTATCTGTTTGTGTTGTTGTCTATAATAAATGTCATCGTATGTTTTTCAAAAAAGGCAATGTAAAACTAAATATCAAACTAAAACCCAAAACAATCATTTGTTACTAAATGTTTGTTTTGGGTTTTAGTTTTAATTAAAAGTAGCTTATTGAATGTATTATTGCAAAAATAATTTTGTTGTTTCTGTAATTTCACCTACCACAATTTTCACTAAATAAGTATTTTGTTTTGGTGCTGCAATTTGTATATTTTCATTTGCACTAATAGATTTTATTCCTATTGTTCGTCCCGAAATATCGTAAACATATACTTTTCCGGCTGCATCGCTAAAGTTTTGGACAAAAAGTTTATTGTCGTAATAATACACTTTTGTATTCGATTTTTTGGCAAGTTCTTCGTTTGTGCTTTGCGATAAAATTTTGAAACGAACAACTGGTTTTGACGTTGATGTAGCTGTGAAATTATAGATTGTACCATTTGCCGAAATGTCAATAATTTTATTTTCGACTAAATCGTGCAAATAAATCTTGTTATATTTTGCTTGAGCACTTTCGTCATGCTTGATAGTCATTTTGTATTCCTTGTCCTGCCCGGCTTGAAACGAAAATGTGGTATTGTTGATGTCGTCGACCGAATTAATTTGGTATTTCCCATCATTTTCCACCGCATAAAATTGTGGGCTCAAGGCATTTCCAGTCATTTTTTTGCCATCATACCCATTATCAAATCCACGCGAATAGCTTTCGTGGCTCATTAGCCAAATTTTATCAGCTCCATTTTCGCCTTCAATTTCAATAGTTGTAGTTGTCTGTCTATCAGTAACAGATGATGCTTTTGCACGCTGAAGTTCAAAATTTCCCATTGTTATGTTATTGTAATTAAAGTTGACATAAGACAATGGTGTTGAAGCAGCTGCTGATGGTACGCGTACCATTAAGGTACCCATAGATGGTACTTGGCGAGAAATACCAAATTCTCCTGCTTGATTTTTTGGTACAGATAAATACTGTCCCGGAGCAGCTCCATCTCCTTGTAGGCCTAAATTCCTTATATTTCGCCACGACAAAAAAGTGCCTGTTGAATACAAATAGGCGGTAGCTTCAACTCCTGAACCAAATTCAATGAGTTTAATATCCATAGCGGCTGTATATGGGTTAGCAAATAGATGTTGTCCCGGATATAATGCGTCAACTGTTTTAACAAACTGTCCCGAATTGTAATTCGAATTGACTAACTTCCCTTTGAATGTATAAAATTTTGGACTTTGCTGACAAAGCTCATAACCAATAAAAGGTTTAATAATCGAAGTTTCTGTTAGCGACTTCCAGTGAGTAGTTGTATCTTTATCGCTTTCGATTAACTCACGAACATAAGAACCATAAAAAGTGGGCATAGTAGGTAAAGAATCTATCGGAATACCAAAAAATTGCCAGCTGAATACATTATTAAAACCACCATTTCTGTCAATACTTGCCGGCGAATACATTTCGACAGTACCATAAACAGGGAAGTTTTGTGTGTTACGATATATAATGGAGCCATTGGCCAAAGTCGAACTTGCTTTAACTATTACCTTATCAGGGTTTACGGTAGATTGAATAGAGTTGTTTACAATTAAAGTTAAATTTGCTGGAATAATAACAGCTAATGAAGCACTATCATTGATTAAGAAACCAATAGTTCTATTTATATCCAACTGTAAGTTGCGTACGGCAGCTACGCCATTATTATTCGATTTTTTGGCAAATTCCACATCATCACCTGCGGCAGGAACGTATCCACCTGTCCAGTTTTCAGGGGTTCCCCAGTTTGTACTAATATTTCCTCGCCAGTAATTTGTACGAGGATTTACAGTCATTTTTACAAAATTTGTAGCTGTATTTGGGCTTATACATTCGTAATTAGATGTCATTTCACAACTTATACTATCTCCTTGCAATGGGGTGTAATCAAAAGTTGCGTTTGAAGTTTGAAGTCCTTGATTTATACCATTTACTTTCCATTGGTAGGTTGGGTTGGCTCCACCATTTGTTGGGCTGGCAGTGTATGTAACAATGGTATTTGTAAATACCGGATTTTCCGAAGCTGTTACAACCACAGCTGGAGTTAAAGTTGGAACTACATTTAATACAACAGAAGAACTAATCTCTACAACTTGTTGAAAATCAATATCATCTAAAGCAAAATCATTACCATTTGGTTCTGTACTTGTATTAATAAGGGTAAGCTGTAGTGATGTGTTACTTCCCGAGTTAGTATTGTATCTGTATTGTGCCCAAGGCTGTCCATAAGCAGGAGCTGTATTAACAATTCCAATTGGCATATTATTGATATACAATTGCAATTTGGCTTTGTTTGCATCGTTATTATAATTAAAAATGTTAAGCATCCAAAAGCTAAACTGAAAATCGGTCATGGCGGCAACTTCTACTGTTTGCGACCAAACTACCATTCCATTGGTAGTACCACCATCAACAATCATCATTTGAGTTCCTGAAATTGTATGGTCTAAACTGTCACAAAATCCACTGTACATATCTTTTGGGTTGGCGCTAATCCAATAATTTCCTTTTGCCGGTGGTGCCACTCGTTGATATAAATAACTACTTCCAAATCCTGTATTGCCTAATTCAAAATCGCCGTTAGTAATAAGGTTTACACCACTCAAGGAGCTTCCTGTAACTGTATAAGTGCCATTATTCGTAGAAGTAACAACTCCAAGTGCTGGATTTTGTGTTGTTGAATAAAAACTATTTGGACCTGTCCATGATAGGTTTGTAAATCCTGTTCCTGAAGCAGTAAGCGTAATATTTTCGTTTGCACAAGTTGGATCTAATCCGGCTGGACCAGCAACAATAGTTGGTGCATTAACAACTTTTCCATTACAAACAATATTTATTGTAGCAGCCCCCGTAGCAGTTAATTGAATGTTTTCGGCATTGTAATCGCCCACGCCAAAGCCACTCTTAAGTCGGATATAAACAGGAACAGCATTTACCTTTCCTGCTGAATTTGGAATTGATAAAGTTCCACCATTCGAAACAAAGGTATTATTCACACCTGTCAATGAAATTTCGTAGTGAAGAGGAGCTGTTAGCGTAATTGGAGTTGATAGACCAGTTGCACTTACTGTTACTGCTTGTTTAACTGATGGTCCGGCTCCACTGATATAAAAGAAACCATTCAAAGTCCCAATGGAACTAATTGTGGTTGGTTGATCAACAACTTGTCCGCTACAAGCTACTGTTTGAAAAATGGCACCTGTTGATGTAACTGTAATTTTTTGTGTTGCCACATTTCCTAAAGCTAAACCGGATTTCATTCGAACATAAATTTTAGACGAAGCTGCGCCCGAAGCTGGAATTATGTTGATAGCTGATAATGTATAACCAGTTAATGAATCGGTAGAAATTTCGAAGTTTGTAGGTGGGGTAACAACTAAATTTGCTGTGAGGCTTGTGCCACTTGCTACAAACGACTGTATGCTCGAGGGGCCTTGCCCAAAAGTATAAATGAAACCTGCTAATGTGAATTTTGAAACTGCCACAGTAGCCGTATTTACTGCTCCAACACATTGTACTGTTTGAGTTACTCCACTTGTAGTTGTTAAAATGATATTTTCGGTGTAATTCGAAACAAGTAAACCGGCTTTTAATCGAACATTTATTTGTACAGGTAATTGAGCCGGAGTGAACGTTAAGGACGAACCATAAGCTGATACTCCCGATTGTATTTCGTAATTAGTTGGTGCGGTTACTACCACATTGTTTGTTAAATACGATCCGTTGAGAGTGAAAGTTTGAACTGCAGATGGCCCAGCACCAATTCGGTACGAAAAATCAGTCAATTGAGATACTGAGGGCGAAATTAAGGGTACGTTTGTTACCGATCCGCTACAATTCACATTTACACTCGTAACGCCTACCGATGAACACAGAATTTTTGAGGGAGGAATATTACCTGCATTTAAACCAGCTTTCATTCGTACGTAAATTGTTGTTGCAGAAACTTCGCGATTCACAACATTTACGGTAATAATAGGAGTTGGCGTAAAAGAGGCGCCTGATAAAGTTGAGATTTCAAAACTATCTGTAGGAAGTATAGTGATATTGGTGGATAAAGCCGATCCACTTACTGCGAAATTTTTATCGGTAGATGGCCCTTGACCAAACACATAAGTGAAATTCGTCAACGATAATGGTGTTGCATTTAAAATGGGTACATTATTGCGACCCGTAAAATCGCCAAACGCAACCAGATTTGAAGCAGATAGTGTTGTAGCTGTTGCCTCGTTATGTTCAACCCATACAGGTGTGATGTAGCGCGAGGTAATGATGTTTGAGTATGGTCCTACGGTGTCTGTTGGCACAAATTGAGCAGAAATTGACGCATTCATATTGGTAATACCTACTTGTGATACAGTCCAATAGCGAGTCAAGTAATTGGTAATACTTCCATTATTTGGATGTTTTGCATCTATTACATTCGCTTCGACTAAAGCACCCGGAGCTAATGTTGCGGAATTAATTGCAATTGTTATGGGTGAATAATCTGCAGTGCCGGTTTCTTCGCCTATTGGTAGTTGAAATGATGTACCAGTTGTTGTAAATAGTTTGCGAACTCTACCTGTTCCCGAAGCTACAATCATGTTATTTACCGAAGGCGAACCCTGAACAGCAATTGCGTTAGCACCAAAAACGAAATTGTAATTTGATAAATCTAATATACCACTCGTTAATGTAAGTAAATTGGTTACTATTGTATTTACGCCCAGATTTTGTCTATTACTTGCAGTTTTGTTAATAGTCAAATCATAAAATGTTGTTGATGTAGTTCCGTTTATACTTGCAGTGTTTCCTGTAAAAGTTACAGAACTTGTTCCGGGAGTGAATGATGAGCCATTATTTGTCCAGTTTCCACCAATGTTAAGATTAAAGTTACTTGCCGAAGTGCTTAATGTACCTTGTGATAGTAGTAAGTTTCCACTGATAGTTGTTGCCGCCGAAAGTGTAACGGTATTCGGATTGTCAAATGTAAGGTTTGCAGGCGTATTTTGGGTTAAATTTACACCTGTTACTTGCGCGAGAGTTCCGTTAAATTTGTAGTTAGCGCCGGTATTAAAGTTTTTTGTAGTATTTGCCGAAGGTATCGACCCGTTCACTCCATTTATATGGGCTGTTATAAATGTTGCGTCCGTATTTAGTGTAAATACCGAAGCACCAACACTTGTGCTTCTGTCTGTAATGGTATAAGTACCAACATCGAGAGTTCCATTAACAGTAACATTCGAATAAAATATTGGATCTGAATTGTCGCCTAACAAATCAAAATTAGACAGAAGCTGTACAGTACTCCCCGAATTTATAGTGTATTTTACCCACTCTGCTGCTCCAACTGTAGGCATATTAAAAGTTTGTGTACTATTTCCATTAAAAATAAAAGTACCATTTGGTGCCCCAGCACCATTTGTCATAATAGATTGCGCGCCGGCAGTGTTACTGAAATTACCGCCTATGTTTACGTTACTGTTACCAGTTGTGCCGGCATTAAAATCAAACACACCGCCCGTTTGAGAATAATTACCAGCTATTGAAAGCGAGTTGCTGGTTCCGTTGTTTACACTGAAAGTACCAGCTGTTAGAGTGAAATTACCATTAACGTTACTATTTCCCGAGGTTGAAACTGTGCCACTTTGTCCGGTGCAATTCCAAGTAAAGTTGCCAAAAGTCTGATTTAAACCACTTGGGTTAGTAGTTGTCATTCCTACTATATTACAAGTTGAAGTTGTACTCCATGAAGCCGTTGGGATAGTACCCGCATTAACAGCATGTTGGTAAGTTGAACCTCCGTTGAAATTAATTACAGCATTTGCACCTCCTTTGGTAAAAATACCTGCTGCTCCAGCTTGGGCGTTATGCAGACCAACCACTAAAGTACCTGTTATATTTGCAACTAATCCTATTGTATTTTCAGTGGTTAAGGTAAGTGTTCTATCTGTTCCGGCATCTATTCCAGTTATGTTTAATGTGGAACCGGACGCTACAACTAATGCATCATTAGATGCTGATGTTACAGTTAAGATTCTCTCGTTGCCGGTACTTGGTCTTAAAGTTATGTTTGAATTGTTAGTAATCCTCAATTTCCCAATTGAAATTGTTGGTACATTTGAAATTATTAAAGTTTGATTTGAGAATACAATGTCTTCATTAGCTGCCGGAACACCATTAGGATTCCAATTATTGGCTGTAGACCAACTAAGATTATTTCCTCCTCCGTCCCATGTTTTAGCAAAGGTTTGGGCGGTAAAACACAGTAAAAGTAGCGTTGTAATTGTAAATATATATAGTAAGCGCATTTTTCTTTTAATAAAATTATTTTTTATTTATGAAGTCCAAAATTGTAATTCAAAATTAATTACATCAATTATCTAAACTTTTTTAATTAATAATGAATTTAGAAATTCAATATTCTATCGACAATACAATTAGAATGTTCATTTCTGAAAGTTAAGTGTAGTATTATTTATTACAAATTCAATAAAAATTAAATCTTTATAATGAAAATACAGAAGCAATCTACTTTTATCCCCAACTATTTGCTTAACAAGTATTTGTATTATTTTGTTTAACTGTAATAAAAAAATAATCTTTTCAATTT
The DNA here is from genome assembly GCA_945902955.1 of Porphyromonas cangingivalis. Taxonomy (GTDB): domain Bacteria; phylum Bacteroidota; class Bacteroidia; order Bacteroidales; family Paludibacteraceae; genus Paludibacter. The sequence continues at coordinate 30,248 of CAMDNO010000016.1, read as the reverse complement.
ACTTAAAATAAGTGCTTTGAAAAGAGATTTTTGCTGTTTAATAGCTATAATTGTTTATTGGATTCGTTGATTCTTTATTCAAATTTGTAGTAATTATTCTGACAAAAGTAGTAATTTTTACAATATGGGCAAAATTGTAATTAGTTTAAAAACAAAAAAGGGCAAACTCCTTTCGAAAGTTTGCCCTTAATAAATCTCCTAATTCCCTTTACTTTAAAAATATTTTTGTAAGCTCATTTTGCGAATTGATAGTTCTTTTTACTATATAAACCACATTGGCGGGAGCCGAAAATTGTATGTTTTCGTTTGCTTTGATAGGTTTAATTCCGATAGTTCTTCCCGAAATATCGTAAACATAAACCGTTCCGTCGGTTTCCGAAAAACTCTGAACAAATATCTTGTTATCGTAAGAATAAACTTTAGAGTTATTAATTTCACTCTCAACATTCTCTGTTTTTTGAGCTAAAATCTTAAATCGTAGTTTTGTATTTGTTGCAGAACTTGCTTTGAAAACATATTCAGTTCCCGAATGTGAAATGTCAATTACCTTATTTTCTACTAAATCATGTAAATAAATTTTAGCATATTTAGCTAATGTATTTACATCGTGGTTAATAGTCATTTTATAATCGGTATCCTGCCCTGCTTGAAATGCTAATGTTGTGTTGTTAATGTCGTCGACCGAATTAATTTGGTAATTACCATCATTTTCAACAGCATAAAATTGTGGACTAAGCGCATTTCCAGTTAGTTTTTTACCATCAAAACCATTATCAAAATCGCGTGTGTAACTATCGTGACTCATAATCCATATTCTATCAGCTCCATTTTCACCTTCAATGTCAATGGTTGTAGTTGTTTGGCTATCAGTGGTAGCCGAAGATTTTGTGCGTTGACGTTCAATGTTGCCCATTGTAACAGTGCTGTAATTAAAACTTACATAAGACAAAGGGGTAGATGCTTGTGCTGCAGGTATACGAACCATCAAAGTTCCCATAGATGGCACTTGTCGGGGTATACCAAATTCTCCGGCTTGATTTTTCGGTACGGCAAAATATTGTCCTGGCGCTGCTCCAAGTCCTTGTTCTCCGGCATCACGTATATTTCGCCACGACAAAAACGTGCCGGTTGAATAGAGATATGCAGTAGCTTCAACTCCTGAACCAAATTCAATGAGCTTAATATCCATAGCCGCTGTGTAAGGGTTAGCAAACAAATGTTGTCCCGGATATAATGCATCGATTGTTTTAATAAACTGTCCCGAATTGTAATTCGAATTTACCAACTCCCCTTTGAAAGTATAGAATTTTGGATTTTGCTGACAAAGCTCGTAGCCAATAAAAGGATCAATAATAGACGTTTCGGTTAACGACCTCCAGTGGGTAGTTGTATCTTTATCACTTTCAATCAATTCGCGTACATAAGCACCATAAAATGTTGGCATTGTTGGTAAAGAGGAAACAGGAATACCAAAAAATTGCCATTGGTAAACATTGTTAAAACCACCAGATTTATTCCAGCTTGCAGGCGAATACATTTCTACCGTTCCATAAGCCGGATTATTCTGAGGATTGTTGTATTTCAACGAACCATTTGGCAATGAAGAACTCGCTTTTATTACAATTAAATCTTCTGCTTTGGTAACGGGCACGGTTACAGGCGGGGTTACACTTACGATATTATTTACAATTAATGTAAGTGCTGGTGGAATAATAAGGCTTCGAATAGTTGCGTTTATTAAACTTCCAATAGTTCTGTTTATATCTAATTGCAAATTACGAACCGCAGCTGAACCATAATTCGAAACCGTTGCATAAATCACATTATCTCCCGCAGCCGGAACATAGTTTGCTGTCCAGTTACCGGATTTTCCCCAGTCGGTATCAATTCCACCCATCCAGTAGTTTGCAATAGTTGTTAGTACATTTATTATATCCGAGCCGTTTGCAGGATTTGGCGAAGCGCATGTGATAGAACTTGTCATTTGACAACTTACATTCAAACTGCCTGTGCCAGTTGGCGTATAGGTAAATGTATTAGCTGTTTGGCCTACCTGTTCCACGCCACCAACAAACCATTTATAGCTTGGTGTTGTTCCACCATTTACTGGATTTGCTGTAAATACAACTGGGGCGTTTTGATATACCATTGAAGGTGAGTGCGTAACAGTTACCGATGGTGTTACCGATGCCGCAACTTGTACATTTTGAGTAGAAGTGGCTGATAAAATTTGCTTAAACGAAATACTATCTAAAGCAAAGTCATTTCCACCTGCTGCAATAGATTGATTTATTAATTCTAAATTTAGAATATTATTTGCTCCGGAGGCTGTGTTGTAAATATATTGTGTCCAAATACCTGTTGTGTCATTTGCTTCGTATATAGGTCCTGCAATTTCGCCATTTACATAAAGTTGTAATTTCGAAGGAGCAGGATCAATTCCTTTTACCACCGTTTGTAACCAATAAGTAAATTCATATTCTGAATTTGGAACAACAGGTACACTTTGTGTCCAAACAACAGCTCCGGCAGTTACGTTTCCGTTGATAATCATTTGTTTGTCTCCAATAATGTTTTTATCTGGTACGCTATTAAAATTGTAATGCACATTACTCGCAAATGTAGTAACTGTGTAAAGCCCTTCGGGAACCAATGCACTTGCAGTTGGTGCTACATATCCATAACTACTACTAAAACCAACATTACCCATTTCGAAATCACCATTTACAATCAAATTTCCACCTACGGTAACGTTACCTGTTACCGTATAGATACCTGACATATCAGTTGTTGCATTGGTAATTGTTGGGTTGGGCAAAATAGAATAATAGCTATTCGGACCAGTCCAGAATTGACTTTCTACATCTACGCCGGTGCTTGTTAAATTGATATTTTCGCCAATACAATAATTTCCACCACCCGCTGATGAAATTAAGGGCGAGGCAAATACTTTAGCAGTGAGTGCCACCGTTTTTGAAGTTGCACCTGTCGAACTTGCCGTTACATTACCTGTGTAACTACCTGCTGTTAATCCTGCTACCAAGCGTAATGTAACTTCGGTTGCTGCTACTGTTGTTCCATTTCGGGTAATTGTTATCGGGGTGGTTTGATAAAGACCGGTTGTTGTATTTAATATTTCGAAATTTGTTGGAGGAGCTACGGTTATATCGGTTGATAATAGAGCACCACTTACAGTTACTTTTTGCGAAACTGAAGGTCCGGCACCAAATAAATATCCAAAGCCATTCAAAGCTGTTTTCGAAACTATTATCGTTGGTGAGTTGGCTACATAACCACTCAAAGCCACAGTTTTTATAACAGCTCCTGTCGATGACAGTCTAACATTTTCAGGTCCATAAGCCACTCCGGCTGCTAAGCTTCCTTTCAAGCGGGCATACATGGTTTGATTCAAACTTGACCCAACGCGAGCAACGGTGAAAGCTGTTGAAAACCAAGTTGAGTTATCCGACGAAAGTTCGAAATTAGCTGGAGGCGTTACTGTTACATCCGCCGAAAGATTAGTTCCTATTAATTGAAAAGATTGACTTTCCGAAGGACCTGCACCAGAATAAACAAATCCTGCCAACCAAGAAGTGCTTGTTGTTAAAGTGGCTACGGGACTTACATTACCTGCTAATATTACTGTTTTGCTCGAAGCATTCGATGAAGTTGCAACAATATTACCTGAATATGATCCAACTCCTAATCCTGATTTCAATCGAACATTTATTGTAGTAGCTGCTAAAGTTGAACCCGATGGAGTTAATGAAAGCGAAGTAACATATTGAGTTGCTAATTGTACCGAAGTTTTTATTTCATATCCCGCTGGTGCTGACAACACTACATTACCTACTAAGTTAGTTCCACTCACTGTGAAATTTTTTGTTGCCGAAGCCGCACCACCATAAGTTGCTGTAAATCCCGAGATAGATACCGGATCGGTAGCAGGGTCAGTACTTACAATAATTTCGGGTTGAGTAGTTACGGTTCCGGAACAAGAAACAGAAGCGTTTGTAGCACCGGCTGTCGACGCAATAATATTTTCAGCCGCCACAGCTCCTGTATTTAAACCTGCTTTCATGCGCACATAAACCAATTGATTTACATTGCCTCCCGAAGCGGGAGCAGTAACAAAAGGCTGAGACGAAAAACTTGCTCCACCTAACAACGAAACTTCAAAAGAATTAGAAGCACTTACAATGACATTCTCTGTTAGGCTAGAACCATAAACGCTAAAGCTCTGTATGGCAGACGGCCCGGCTGTATAAGGGTAGGTAAATGAGCTAATAGATGATGGTGAGCAAGATATATAAGGTACTCCATTCGGTATAACAACTATTGTATAATCTTCCACTTCGCCATCAAAATTTGTTTCACAAGCAGTTGGCTCAGAGTCAAATCTTGCTGAAACTCTCATTCGTGTGTTTCCAAATAATGCTGTGCCAGGCACTGTAATCGAAAGCGGGCTAAGGGTGGTTGCACCATTAGCTGAGTTTGTAGTTGTACCTAACGAATAAGATTCACCAACATCGGTAAAAACTCCATTTTGATTCCAATCAATCCATGCTTTTGCATGAATAACATAATTACCATCCGAATTCAAATTAACGGATAGATTATAGCTTACATTTTTAGATACTAAAGTTGATAATGTTGTATTGTCGTCATAGCCTGATATCTTTGTCGAAGTTTTACTAATGGTATTAAAATTAACCAAGGTTATGCTCGTTTGCCAACCTGTATTTCCACTTGAAGCACAGTATGTGGGCGACGTTACCGTACCGCTACATGTTATATTTAATGAAGTTGCATTTGTTGAGCTAACTGTAATATTGGCAGAATTATAATCTCCAGCTGCTAATCCCGATTTTAAACGAACATAAATATTTGTTGTAGCAACTGTTCCACCTGATTGAGTTAATGTAATTGGAGTAGATTGAAAACCACTACCCGAAGTTAACGAAAATTCGTAATTCGAAGGAGCGGTTAAACTAATATTGCTTGTTAAATTTGTTCCCTCTACTGTAAAACTTTGCTCGGTTGATGGGCCATAGTTATATAAATAAGAAAATCCTGTTAAGGATGATACAGAACTTGTAATTGTGGGTATGTTTACCGTTATTGTAGCTACATTCGATTCGTTTGTTACAATAAAAGGAACGGCAGGATTAGATAAAGGTGTATTATTTAAACTACTCACTACGGCATTTCGGTATAAATAAAAAGTACCACCAGCATTAAAAGGTGCATTAGTAGCAGATGGTGTAAAGGTATCGCCTGTGGCTCCTGCAATATTCGTACGAATACCATCTGGTGTAGTACTGTAAGTCCATTGATAGCCCGTTCCCGAAAGTGAAACGTCTGAAGGTAAGGCTCCAAAAACATCTCCACTTATGGCGGCGCCGGTAGCTCCAAAAGTAAGGGTTTGTGTTGTATTTGTAGTTAATGTGTTTGATAAAACAGATACTAAATTTTGAAAAACAACCCTATTACCACCTCCATTTTCGTAAAAGTCATAAATCAATTGGCTTGTTCCGGTTAAATTTATTAGAACATTTGTTTTTAATTGAAATGCATGATCGCCCCAATAATTAAAATAAGAATTACCATCCACAGATAGTCTACCACCATCATCCGAGCCTAAATCAACACGGTACAAACCTTTTCGGGTTGAATTCATACGATAACGAACAGAAAATTGTTCAGTTCGTATTGAGTATGAATTTACACCTGAAGTGAAAGGAAAACAAGTAGCTGAACCAGTAAATGATTGATCAAAAGTTTCACTCTCAGTTACTGTTCCATAATAAGTATTTAGAGCTGTGCCATCGTAAATATGTCCAATCCAACTGTCTGATCCGGCAGTTGTTTGGTCGGCTACCGATGCTGTAGGGTAGGTTGCAGTAACTTGTGTGCGAGCAGTTTCGCAATTTCCATCATTGCTTATCGCTACCCAATAGCTGGTAGTAGCAGTTATAGTTGGAGTAGTAAACGTGTTGTCGGTATAACTTGTACTTGTTTTTAGAAGAGTTCCGTCTGTTGCAGCCGAATACCATTTATAAACTTCGCCCGAAACCGCTCCCGATGCCGACAAAACTGTTCCTGAAGTTGTTCCGATACAAATAAAACTTCCTGTAGTGGTAGGGGTAGCTGGAAGAGAAAAAATCGATAGGCTCGTTCCGTTGTCAGTTCCGGTGATGGCAGGTATGCTACTTACAACACGAATTAGATAGCCCGTTCCAGTGATTGTGTTACTGGGTAAAGTTGCCGAAATACTACCTGCGGCTGTTGATGTAAGTGTGCCGATATTCACTGGTGCAGCAAAACTTCCTGCTGCATCCGATAATTGTGCTGTAAATACATTGCCGCCTGCAAAACCTCCTGTAACAGTAAAAGGAACTGTAACACTTGCCCCCCCACAAAATGATGTCCCCGTAATGGCTGAGGTTGAAATGGTAGGAGGTGCGTATTTCAAACTTACTCCAGTCATCGAAGCTAAGGTAGCAACATCCAAAGTAACAGTAGAGACATCAGTTAGATTTGATCCTGATACAGTGCGTGTTCCTACTGCGTTTCTAAATGCCAAATCATTTTGATTGTTATTGACGTTGTAAGAACCAGTCTGTTGGTTGATTACGGTCCAATTAGTTCCGAAACTGTTGATAGTTTGAATCTCGGTACTTCCTGTCCGAACCGAGCTAATAACTTTTAATGCTAAATTACTTGCGTTAATTGTCAATGCAGTACCAAAGGCAACACTTGTTGTAGTTCCGCTTCCACTATTAAAAACTTTCGAATCGGTTATCGGTGAAGCTTGATCAACATTGTCGTAAACCGACACAAATATGTCGTTCATTACAGTTGTTCCATTAGTAACAGTAAAATCTAAAGAGGATGAACCTGCAACAGTAGCAGCATCTAATCCGGCTTCATTTAAATAGTAAAATTGCGTATGCTGGCGGGTGGTTGATGATAAATCGCCGTTTATGGCAGTGAGGCTTTGGCCACCATAAGTCAATGTAATTATTCGTGTTGAGGAATTTCGAGTAGTAGTTGAAACTGCAACCACTAACAACCTATTCGTGTTCGAACCTGTTGGAACTATATAGTCTGCTGTATTGCCGAGAGTTCCGTGGTAGAAATTTGTCCATGCATTCAGGGTGCTTATCTGAGCCGATAAGTTCGAAAAACTACTTATCAATACAAAAAAAAGTATGGATAGAATTGTTTTAAAAAATGCTTTGTATGTCGATTTTTTTTTCATTTTAGGAGTATAGTTTGCAATTTTTTTGATTTTTTTGTTTGAAATTAAAATCTAATTTATATTCTAATTTGTAGTAATTATTTCAATTATTATTAGTTTTGAACTTTAAATATATTTTAGTTATATTCAAGCAACAAATACCGAACCAATAAAATTATCTTGTTGTAAAACAGTGTTTTATGTGTTCGTATTGGGATAGTATCTATTTAATTTTAACGAATACTATTCGAAATTGAATAGATAGATATTGTTTTTTCTTTCTTTAATTTTTATATTACTATTAATCAACAAGTTCAATAAGATATTTGAGCTACAAAAGTAATACTTTTTACAGTTATAGCAAAATTTTATATCCTATTCGACATATAAAAATTTGGAGAAATTGTAGTATTTAACAAAATGAACTTTTTAGATGCAATTGTGCATCTAACTTATTTTTATACAAGGTATTAAGTAGTGATTTTAAAATCAAGTAAAATTTGAAGAAAACATTACTTGCATTGAATGGTTTTTTGCTTATCTTTGCAGCCTGAAAAAATGACTTAGTAGCTCAGTTGGTAGAGCAACAGACTCTTAATCTGTGGGTCGTGGGTTCGACCCCCACCTGGGTCACAATTCAAAAAGCATAATCACCTAATATGTAGGTAATTATGCTTTTTAGTTTGTGTATTTGTGCGGAATTCGCACATCAATTAAAACGAATACATTGTTTTTTCTTCCGTTATCTCAAAATCCTCTTCCGCCTCCACTTCCATCGCCACGTCGGGGGTAATTCACACCGTCGGGACGACCATACATGCCGGGCATGCGCGGATTATCGCCCACTTTACTATCGCCAAATTTGTTGAGCTTGTAACTGAAACTGACTATAAAAAAGGATGTTAGGGTGTTGAATTTGCTGTACGAAATATAATTATCGCCAACTATCTGTCGTATATTGAGTTTTTGACGCAAAATATCGTTCCACTTTAATGCCACTACGCCTTTCCCTTTTAAAAGCGTTTTGTCGATAGCCGCATTCCATATTGTTTCGTCCAAATCAAAATTGCTGTAACCTTTGCGGGTTGTGTAGTTTATGTCCGAACTTATATTAATGCTGTAAGGCAGTCGAAGCACCATATTTCCACTTCCTGTCCAGTCGTAGGTGGTAGAAGGGGTAGGGTTGAGGTTGTTTAAAGTGTTGGAGTATTTGAATCCACCTTTTACTCCCAATTCAATTACATCGTGTGTGAAAGTAAGAGAAAGTTGCTCTTCGGCATTTAAGCGTCCGGTTCTACTTAAATCGCCTAATGGTAAATGTTCAACATCAATTTCAGAAGTAGTTATATTTCGGGCTGTGTAGCCATATCGCATATTATAACCGCCAGATGTACTTGTATTAAAATGTAATCGCTTTGCAATTATGGGGGTATTAAACATTATATTTCCATTGAAATTATATGGTTTATCTGTTGCATTAACTGTTTGACTATATTGTTTGTTTGTTGAATCATAAATACTGTTTGTTACCAATGCATCTTTGGTAATTGACCCACTAAACCATGCATTAAATGATGAAAACTTTTCGGCATTAAAAGTACTATACATAAATCGTAAGTTTTGATAAAACGAGGGGTTAAGGTCGGGATTTCCCACTGTTTCATTCATCAAATTCGAATTATTTAGTACAGGTTGCATTTGCGTAATGCTTGGTTGTTCGGTATTTCCACGATAATCGATACGAAGAAATTGTTTTTTACCAAAATTATACTGAAATCGTCCATTCGGAGCGTAATTAATAACTTCGTTTTCGTAAGGGCGAACTATTCCATTGTCGTAAGTGCGGTAGCTATATGTTTGCGAAGGTTCACCTTTGAATCCCAAGGTCAAGTTGTAATTTTTTTCGCTGTAGCGGTAATTTAATTCCAATGTTTCGCTGTAAAAATTGTTTTTAAAATTATTGCTATAAGCACTGTCTCTTTTTGTATATTCGCCTTCCAAATCTTGGTTATATTGCGATTTTTCGGATGTATTGACAGTCGACCGCACCGAAACAGATGTTTCTAACATGTTTTTTACATTCCAAAGTGGCTCAACAAACGAAAGGCGTAAACTCACATTGTACCTGTCGGATGTGTTTTGTGTAAACTGGTCAACTATTGTTGGAGCAATAGAAGTTTGAGTCATTCTATTCGATTTATTGTAGCTGTCGTTATTGCTGTTCGAAAAAGAACTATTAATATTAGTTGTAAACGAACGACCTTTTTTAAAGGCAGATTTTTTACTGTAAATCAAATTTAAACCGCCCGAAATTTTATCGGCTGTTCCGGTGTTTTCAGTATTACCCCAGCTTAATCGGTTATCATCGGTATAATAATCGTAGTTGCGATTGCTGTATGAGGTTGAATTCGAAAAATCCATTGTGGGTTGAATAACCAAGGTGCGCAAAGTATCAATTTTCCACTCTGCTTCTAAGCGCATATTTGCTGTATATTGTTCGTTTCCTGATGTTTGGTAGGTCGAATCGTTCGATATAGATTCGGAAAGATAGCTTTGCTTATTCGTATTTGTTTCGCTGTAATTGTTGGAATGATTAAAGCCTGCGTCGCCACCAATTTTAAACTTATCATTTACAATGGTATTGTTATTTACTCCAACGTTTTGTGTGGCAGTAATGCCGCCCGTAGGACTACCACTTCCAAACCGGCCTCTGCTACTACGAGTTGTGTTAATATTATTGCCACCTCCCGTAATGGCTGTTTGCGATTCACCACTCATTATGTTCAAAAACATATTGCCATCGTAGCGCAATTCGCTATTGGTATCGAACCCTACGCCGCCATTGAAATTTCCAAACATCCCTTTTTTTCGGTTCGGTTTTAATGTTAAATTAATAATACGTTCGGTATCACCATCTTCGAAGCCTGTAAGCAGAGCCATATCTGATTTCTGTTCCAAAACCTGAATCTTTTCAATCATCTCGGCTGGTAAGTTTTTGGTTGTCATTTCTACATCTTCGCCAAAAAACTTTTTACCATCAACGCGAATTTTCTTCACCTCCTGTCCGTTTACAGTAATTTTTCCTTCTGACGAAATTTCAACTCCAGGCAAGCGTTTTAATAAATCTTCGACCACTGCATTTTCCTGTGTTTTAAAAGCTGTTGCATTGTATTCCAAAGTGTCGCCTTTCACAACCATTTGAGCTGCAGTGCCTTTTACTTCTACTTCTTTAAGTAATTTTACATTTTCCGATAATAAAATTGATTTAAGTATAATGTCTTTTTTATCCATACTAATATTTCGCACATAATCAGTATAACCAACCGAGCTAATTTTCAAGATATAATTTCCGGCTTTAATTTTGGGGAGGATAAATTCGCCTTTCAGATTGGTTTGTGCACCTTGAATGAGTGTAGAATCTGGTAAACGCAACAAACGTACAGTAGCCATTTCGATGGCGGCATTGTTTTTAGAGTCGAATACGGTAGATTGAATGGAATGTTGTGCAAGAACTGTAATTGTAACAAATAAGTTGACGATAGCAAATAGATACTTTTTGTGCATAAGATTTTAATCTGAAATGGTTTGATTTTTATTATTACAAAATATGAAAGAGTTTTGACTGAAATGATTGCCTAAAGTTTAATGTTCATCAAAAAAAAAGCTTTGATTTTTGAGAAGATCAAAGCTTTTTTTTTATTTTATTCCATTTTTGCCAAATTATATGGCTCTATAACGTTTCGAATGGTTAAAGGTGCAGATGATACATCCCGAGAAACGGGGGCACCATGATATTTGTAGCGAATTGTAATAGCATTACCTATCATATTACTCTGATAGCTATTGCAGATAACAAAAATTAATAATTTTTATAATGGAAGAAGCCTTATTCAAACATATTCCGAACCCGTGAAAAGAAATCGCGTGAGGCGGAATTGCTTGGTTTCACATTTGCCGATTGTCCCAGTTTTTCTATTATCGCTTTTTCGTCGCGGTTTAAGTTTTCGGGCACATACACGCCAATGTTAATCAATAAATCGCCTGTGCCGTAGCGGTTTACACTTGGTAAACCCTTGCCTCGCAAACGCAATACTTTGCCTGGTTGTGTGCCCGGATTGATTGTTACTTTCACTTTGCCATCCACCGTTGGCACTTCTATCGAGCCACCTAATATTGCAGTTGGTAATGTGAGTAAAAGGTTGTAAATCAAATCATTTTCGTCGCGAATCAATTCAGGGTGAGCTTCTTCTTCAACCAAAACTAACAAATCGCCATTCACTCCACCACGTCGGGCTGCATTTCCTTTGCCGCTCATCGAAAGTTGCATACCTTCCATTACGCCAGCGGGGATATTAATATTAATTACCTCATCTTCGCGCACTATACCTTCGCCGTTGCAGTAAGTACATTTATCTTTAATAATTTTTCCTTCGCCGTTGCAGGTAGGGCATTCTGAAGCCGTTTGCATTTGTCCCAGGATGGTGTTTTGTATGCGGGTAACGCGGCCTGAACCATGACAAGTTGTACAGGTAGTTGATTCAGAACCGTGTGCTGCACCAGTACTATTGCAATGCGAACACATCACAAATTTCTTGACTTTAATTTTTTTCTCAACGCCGGTAGCAATTTCGGCAAGAGAGAGTTTTACTTTTACGCGCAAATCGGATCCACGACGCATGCGCTGACCACCAAAGCCGCTAAAACCACCGCCTCCAAAATGACCTCCAAACACATCGCCAAAGTGCGAAAAAATGTCATCCATTGTCATGCCGCCGCCATTAAATCCGCCACCACCTGAAGCGCCGCCCACGCCTGCATGTCCAAACTGATCGTAGCGTTGACGCTTTTGGGCATCGCTCAATACTTCGTAAGCCTCAGCAGCCTCTTTGAAATTTTCCTCAGCTTGTTTGTTACCGGGGTTTTTGTCGGGGTGAAACTCAATTGCTTTTTTGCGATAAGCCTTTTTTATCTCGTCGGCATTAGCAGACTTCGACACTCCTAATATCTCGTAAAAATCTCTTTTTGTCATTATTTATTCTCCTACAACAACTTTCGAAAAACGTATTACTTTCTCATTCAATGTATATCCTTTCGACACGCAATCTACAATTTTACCTTTTAAATCTTCGGTAGGAGCGGGGATAGTCGTTATCGCTTCGTGTAAATCGGTATCGAATACTTCGTTTATATCCGAAATTGCTTTTACGCCATTTTGAATCAAGAAGGCTACAAATTTAGTGTAAATCAAATCCACACCTTCTTTTACTGCCACTACATCCTCGGAAGTTTCCATGGCTTTGAGTCCACGTTCAAAATCGTCGACGAGCGGAAGCATGTTCGATAATAGACTTTCGCCAGCTGTTTTTATCAAATCCGAACGCTCTTTCAGGGTACGTTTGCGATAATTATCGAATTCGGCCATTAAGCGCAAATTTTTATCATTCAAATCAGTACATTTTTGAGATAGCTCTGCTATTTGTTGCTCCAATGTATCTGCATTTTCGGTCGTTTCTTCAGAAAGTGTATCAGTGTCTGTCTCTGTTTCAACTGCTGATTTTTCAACAGATTCATTTTCAGTGGTTTCCTGTACTATCTCAGGCATTTCGTCGGTATGTTTACTTTTTTTCATAACTTTGTTATATATGCTGTACTTTTTAATTGCCTGCACGCATCAATAATTTTGCCATAAGACTAATATATTATTAATTGGCAGAAAATGTGGCAGAATGTCAGTTTTTAGTTGGGCTCAAAGAGGTTATAATGACATTTTTTAATCGCAAAGTGCGTATAAATCAGCTCTTGGATTTATAATCAATAGAGCTAAGTTCGATTTTTGAACTAAATGTAATTCTTTTGGTCCAAAAAGTATATCATCCAAACCATATTCGCGCGAGGCAGTGATAAGAATTATTCCCGCGTTCATTTCGAGGGCTTTATTCAATGCTTCTTTTTCGACTTTAAAGCTATCACTTTTTGCTTTTTCGACATGTACTTTCAACGAAAACTTCTCAAAAAGTTCGCACATTCGGCTTACATTGGTCGTTGCTTTCGATCCATAGTCGTTGGCTTGTAAAATGTAAATTTCCGAATGACAGAATCGCCCAAAAGCACTTGCAAACTGCGCTTTTTCAACTTCTTCTTCTAAAAAATTGACCGGAACTACTATCTTATTCGTTTGAAGCAACTCGAAACTATTTTTAAAAAGCAGGTAAGGAATGCGCAAATCGCGACAAGCTGTAAGGATTTTCTGAATTTTTACTCGTTTGTTTTCAATGAGTTGAATAAACAAAAACGATACATCGTTTGCTTCGCAATAAGTGCTTAAAGCACCAACTTTGTCGTCTATGTAAGCCACTTGAAAAGTCTTTCCCAAGGATTTGGCAAGCCTTGAAGCACTTTCTTCAATTATCTGTGACGTGTTTTTATCTTGAATAAGACATGCAATCATTTTTTTTATTTTAAATATTTTTCAAAGACGCGGCATGCCACGTCTCTACTCTTGAAAATAAACCCTTTTCACACGACGCGACACACTTGTTAAAATTTCGTACGGAATGGTTTTGAGCCAACCCGCCACTTCCGAAATAGTGAGGTTGTTACCAAAAATTTCCACTTTGTCACCTTCATTCGCTTCAATATCAGTTATATCAACGGTTATTAAATCCATCGATACATTGCCTATTACTTTGGCTCTTTTGCCATTTATGAGCACTTCGCCCACACCGTTGCTTAGTTTACGATCGAATCCATCGGCATAGCCAATGGGCAAGATAGCAATCCGTTTTTCCTTCTCTACAATGCCTTTGCGACTGTAACCAACTGTTTCGCCTACCTGTACATTTTTTATTTGTAAAATGATGGTTTTAAGGGCACATACCTGTTGCAAATTTACATTCGGCAAACTTGTAATGCCGTAATGGCCAATGCCCAACCGTACCATGTCCATCTGATATTCGGGGAAGCGTTCTGTGCCTGCCGAATTGAGTACGTGCCGCATTATATGATGCGAAAATGCATCTTGTATTATGTCTGCACAGTGCTGAAATTCAATAATTTGCTCTTTTGTAAACGAATCAAATTTTTGCTCGTCGGCACCGGCTAAATGCGAGAATACCGAACGTACTTTTACTAATTGCTGGTTGCGAAGAGTTTCGATAAGCTGAGCCATGTCGGCTGCTTCGAAGCCCAAGCGATGCATACCACTATCTATTTTAATATGTATGGGGTAGTTGGTAATGCCTTGCTTTTCGGCAGCCTGCAAAAAATGTTTTAGCAATCGGAAACTATAAATTTCGGGCTCTAAGTTATTTTCAAAAATAAGTCCTAAGCTTCCAAGTTCAGGATTCATTACGGCTATCGGAATGCGAATGCCTTCGCGTCGCAACTCAGCCCCTTCGTCGGCAACAGCCACAGCCAAATAATCGCAACGGTGGTGTTGCAAGGTGCGCGCCACTTCCACTGCACCACTGCCATAAGCAAAGGCTTTTACCATACACATTACTTTCGTTTCGGGGTGCAAATGGGAGCGGAAATAATTCAAATTACCTACTAAGGCATTCAGATTAACTTCCAGAGTTGTTTCGTGAGCAATGAGTTCTAATTTTTCGCTGATGGTTTCGAACTGAAATTTGCGCGAACCTTTGAGCAGTATTACTTCGTTTTGGAGTTCGTGTAAAAGTGGTGATTTTAGAAAACTTTCGGTATCGTCGAAAAAAGCATTTTCCATAAACGAAAATAAATCGCCATGGTGCGAAATGTCAATTCCAATTCCAACAAATCGCTGAATATCTTTGGTGCGAATAAGGTTTGCCACCGTAGCATACAAATCGCTACTAGGCTGTCCGCTTTGCAAAATATCGGATAATATTAAAGTCCGCTTTGTAAGCGAAGTACCGGATTGTTGATGCAGAAAATCGAGGGCAATGTTTAATGAATTTAGATCAGAATTGTAACTGTCGTTAATAATCAAACAATTGCGAATGCCTTCCTTCACTTCGAGGCGCATGGCCACGGCTTCTAAAAGTTTAATTTTTTCGGAAATAACTGCTGGTTGGTAGCCCAATAATAAAAGTAGTGCCACACATTGCAACCCGTTTTCGATAGAAGCATCATCGGTAAAAGGAATTTCTATTTCAAATTTTTCGTTTAAATAATGTATCCCTACAAATGTTTTGTATTGTTTTTTGTCGATACTTGCAATGCGCATAGAGGCTTTTTCGTTTTTTCCCCAACTGAAAAGTGTGCCTTTGAAACCCGACTGAGCAATGGTTATTTCGACCACTTTATTGTCCGAATTATAAATGACAGTATCCGCTTTTTTAAAAAGTTTTATTTTTTCGGCACATTTTTGTTTCAGACTGTTGAAATTTTCCTGATGGGCATCACCCAAATTGGTAAAAATACCTATTGTTGGGTTAATTATAGGTTGAAGCTTTTCCATTTCGCCCATCAACGAAATGCCTGCTTCGAATACTGCTATTTGCGTTTGTTCGTTCATTCCCCATACCGAAAGTGGAACACCTATTTGCGAATTGTAGCTGCGTGGCGAGCGCGTAATGCGAAAGTCGTTGTGCAGAACCTGATAGAGCCATTCTTTTACAACTGTTTTGCCATTGCTGCCCGTAATACCTATTACAGGTATTTCAAAGGCAGCTCTGTGTACCGATGCTATATGTTGCAATGCTTGTAAGGTATCTGGTACTATCAAAAAAATTGCTTCCGTCAAAGCTGCATATTCGGGTAGCATTTCGCTTACAACAAAGTATTTTAACTGCTGCCGGTAAAGTTCTGTTATATATAAATGTCCATCGTTGCGTTTTGTTTTGATTGCAAAAAACAAACTCTCAGGTGGAAACGAAAGCGAACGGCTATCGGTGAGTAGCCATTTAATATCTACTGCGGGCACTTTTTGTGTGGCTCCAAGTTGATGTGCTATTTCGGATAAATTCATATATTTTGAGTATAAATAAGCTGATTATTTTAATGGTATTGTAAGCCACTCGCGCTCGTCGTTATCAATTATTTTTTCCGAAACCGAGAGCGAATCCGATACCGTATAAATAGAATAGCCGCCTTTCTGTTCTTTGCCTCGAAGGGTGGAGCGGTTTACCAACCCCATTAAGTTGTCGTAATTAAGCACAGCATTGCGATGGTAATGTCCATTTAATATTGCTTTTATAGTGTAGTTTTGCAAAATATCAGTTGCTGCCTGCCAGTTATCTACATCGCCTGTTAATAAGGGATAATGTGTAGTTACAAATACTGTTGTTTCGGGGTTTTGCTTCGATAATTCTACTTTCAGCCATGCCAAATCATATTCTGCAATATGCCCGATACCATAATTCGAGGCCGGAGCGGTGGTAAAGCCTATAAATAAGAAATTTTGGTAGCTAAACGAAAATCGGTCGGCACCAAAAATAGTTTTATAAATGCGATTTTCGGGGCGACTTGTACGCACATCGTGATTGCCAAATGTAATGTAATAAGGCTTTTTCAGTTGATTCAAAAGCAATTTGGCTTGATACAGCGATGCCGAATCGCCCTCCTGCGTTACATCGCCACCGATAATACAAAATTCAATAGCCGAATTAGTATTAATTTCATTAATTGCATTTAATAAGTCTTCGGTAGGCTCCTTTTTTTTTGCATCTACGTGCATGTCGGTAATAAACGCAAACCGAAATGGGGTGATACCAAAACTACATAGCTGAATAAAAACGAATAGAACAAATATAATAGGTCGTTTCATCTGTTTATAATTGATTTTTATTTGTCAGATGTAACTCACAAAACAAAATTTAATCATTACCCTGTGGGTAAAAATAGATTAAATTTTGTCTTGTTCGTTTCATTTTATTTACGAATAATTTTCAAAACAAAGCGCAAAGATACAATATTCATCTGTTTGTTGCAGTATTTATGTATAGCTAAATTTGGTAATATAAATGTAATCTTTTCAAAATGTGCACACTAATCAATTTGCACATTTGCAATAGATATGCGCAAAAAATAGCTTTTTTATCAAAATTGTTTTATAAAAATTATGAATTTGTACTTTTTTTAATTTTATTGTTATGAAATATAATTTAAAATGTGCTACTTTTGTGCGATTTATTTTTGGTATAAAAATAGTACTTCAAATCAAATAATGAAAGAAATTATTCCAGCCATTGACAGAAAGCTAATCAAAAAGGAACTGTCGGGAGACAGGTTTTTGAGACCAACCAATAAAGCTCACAACGAAATTTATGTTGTTGATGCACATAATTCGCCTAACGTAATGCTTGAAATAGGGCGTCTACGCGAACTTTCATTCCGTTCGGGAGGTGGAGGCACTGGCGAAGAGATTGATACCGACGAATACGATTACATGGAGAAACCCTATCAGCAATTGATAGTATGGGATCCGCAAGCCGAAGAAATTATTGGCGGTTATCGCTTCCTATGTGGCACCGATGTTACAATCGAGGCGGATGGACAACCGGCTTTTGTAATGGCACATCTTTTTACTTTTAATCAAAAATTCATTACAGAATATCTTCCATCTACCATCGAGTTGGGGCGCGCCTTTGTGCAACCCGATTATCAAACTTCAAAAATGGGTATCAAAAGTCTTTTTGCCCTCGATAATTTGTGGGATGGCTTGGGGGCTTTGGTCCATTCGGTAAAAGGGGCGAAGTACTTTATTGGTAAAGTTACTATTTATAACAGTTACCCGGTGGTGGCGCGCGAATTGATTTATTCGTATATGTATAAGTATTTCCCCGACCCCGAAAAACTTATTGTTCCAAAAGAAGCAGTCGTGTTGAGTGCCGAAACTAAAAAGGCAGCCAAAAAACTTTTCATTGGCAAAGATTTGAACGAAGATTATAAAATTCTGCAAAAAGCTATTCGTGCCGAAGGTGAAACTATTCCGGCCATGTTCAACGCCTACATTGGGCTTACCGAAACCATGCGTATGTTCGGCTCTATTTTCGATGCCGATTTTGGATCGGTTTACGAAACAGGTATAATGGTAAAAATGGACGATTTGTTAGATACCAAACGTAAACGCTATATCGACCCTTACATCGAATACCTTAAAATTGTATTGGAAGAACGCAAAAAGGCCAAAAAGATTGCCCGCGAAGCGAAAGCTGCTGCCAAGCAAGCCAAAGAAGAACTTAAAAAAGCCAAGAGGAAATAATTTGAAAATTTGAAAATGAAGTAATTTGAAAATGAATATTCATTATTTGAGACGTAATTTCTATCTTTGTCTTATCTAATAAAAGCCTAAGTTACAAATTAATTTATTCCTTCCACAATTGCTTTGTGTGTCTGTTCGAAAAGCGAATTGAAATCTGTCGATGCTACTTCGATGGAAGGATGTACCGTAAAAGTAATGCGGTTGCCTATTCCCAACGGAAACGAGCCATAACGAAAAACTTTCCACGAATTATTTATTGTTATTGGAACCACAACGGCATTTGGTGCATATTTACACAAAATTTTCAAACCGTTGGCTGCAAATTCTTTGGGTTTGCCATCGCGCGTTCGTGTGCCTTCGGGATAAATTATGGTAGAGCGTTTATGCAATTCGATATATTCGCCCATTTGTTTGAGTAGGGGCAATGCCTGCTTCGGATTTTGACGGTCGATAAGCACCGAGCCACCGTATTTTAAATTAAACGAAATGCTTGGTATATTATTTCCTAACTCTATTTTACTCACAAACTTGGGATGGAACTTGCGTAGAAACCATGCCATGCCTACAATATCGAAAATACCTTGATGGTTGGCTACAAAAATTAGGGGTTTACCTGTTGGTATAAGCTCAATGTTTTCGCAATGCGATGTTGATAGCAAAAAATTGGGCGTGAGAATAAGAAAAAAATCTAAAATATCGACACTTACTTTGTGTGCCTGGTAACCAAAAAAGGTATAACATATCCATTGTATAGGTTGAAATAATACGATGGAAAATAGAAACCAGAAATAGGCTAATATTGAAAACGGTATAGCAAGTAGTTTTATCATGGCATTCAACTATTTTTACGCAAAAATACGATAAATGTTTCAATTTTCAGTCGATTACTTTAGGTTGTTTAGTGTTTTTTGACCATTTGTTATGTTTTAAATTATCATAAGTGCTTATTTTTTTGTACTTTTGCCGCAATTTTCAACTAATATTTCTATGAGCATTGAATTAAGTGAACAAGAACAGTTCAGACGCCAAAGTCTGAACGAATTACGAAATCTCGGCATCGATCCTTATCCTGCTGCATTGTATCCAACCGACGCATTCTCTACCGATATAAAAACGGATTTCGACGAAGCCGCCGAGCGCCGAATAGTGTGTGTGGCTGGCCGAATTATGTCGCGTCGCATTATGGGAAAAGCTTCATTTATGGAGCTGCAGGACTCTAAAGGGCGCATACAAGTGTATGTGAGCCGCGATGATATCAGCACCGAGGCTCAACCTGAAATGTACAACACGGTTTTCAAAAAACTCTTGGATATTGGTGATTTTATTGGCATCAAAGGCTTTGTTTTTCGTACGCAAATGGGCGAAATTAGTGTTCATGCACAGGAACTTACTGTGTTGAGTAAATCGCTCCGTCCGCTTCCTATTGTGAAATACAAAGACGGTGTGGCATTTGATGCTTTCGAAGATCCCGAACAACGCTATCGCCAACGTTATGTCGATTTGGTGGTAAACGAAGGCATTAAAGATATTTTTATTAAACGTACCAAAGTATATCAATCCATGCGCAACTATTTCAATGCCGAAGGCTATTTGGAAGTTGAAACGCCTATTTTGCAATCGATACCTGGTGGGGCTTCAGCGCGTCCGTTTGTTACACACCACAATGCTTTGGATATGCCACTTTATTTACGTGTTGCCGACGAATTGTACCTTAAACGCTTGATTGTAGGTGGTTTCGAAGGGGTGTACGAGTTTTCTAAAAACTTCCGAAACGAAGGAATGGATCGTACACACAATCCGGAATTTACTGCTATGGAAATTTATGTAGCTTACAAAGATTATAATTGGATGATGACTTTTACCGAAAATATGATCGAAAAAATCTGTTTGGATGTAAATGGTACAAACGAAATTACGGTAGGCGACAAAACAATTAGTTTCCAAACGCCTTTCAAACGCATCACTATGATTGATGCCATTAAAGAACATACAGGCATAGATATCAACGGCATGGATGAGGTACAACTGCGCGATGTCTGCAAAACTTTACATATAGAGGCCGACGAAACAATGGGTAAAGGCAAAATGATTGATGAAATTTTTGGCGAAAAATGCGAAGGAAATTATATTCAACCTACTTTTATTACCGACTATCCGCGCGAAATGTCGCCACTTTGCAAGCGCCACCGCGACAATCCGGAACTTACCGAACGTTTCGAATTAATGGTGAATGGTAAAGAGCTTGCCAATGCCTATTCTGAATTGAACGACCCCATTGATCAGTTGGGGCGCTTCCAAGAGCAATTAAAATTGAGCGAAAAAGGCGACGACGAAGCCATGTTTATTGATATGGATTTTGTACGCTCGCTCGAATATGGTATGCCACCAACTTCGGGCATGGGGATAGGAATGGATCGACTTGTGATGTTGATGACCGGGCAGCAAGCGATACAGGAAGTACTTTTCTTTCCTCAAATGAAACCCGAAAAAGTGGTCAAAAAAGAAGGTCCCGAAAAGTTTATCGAATTAGGCATACCTGCCGAGTGGGCGGATGTAATAATGAAAACAGGAATTCAAACCATAGATGCTTTAAAGGGATTGAACCCAAATAAATTCCATCAAGATATTTGCGGATACAACAAAAAACACAAATTGGAGTTGAAAAATCCGACAAAAGAAGAAGTGGAAACTTGGGTGGGAGGTCTGCCCCCAACCCCTAAAGGGGAGTAAGAAAGGGTACAAGAAGTGATTTGTAATTCATAGAAAAGTTAAGTATTATATTGACGAAAGTAATTTCTGTTCCCCCTTTAGGGGTTAGGGGCAGTTATAATAAAAAATGAACGAAAAAAGTAAAATAGCGATATTAGGAGGAGGTAGTTGGGCAACGGCTATTGCAAAAATTGCTTTGGTGAATGCGCCGGAGATTAATTGGTATATGCGTCGACAGGATCAAATTGATGAGTTTTTGCGTTTAAGTAAAAATCCTTCCTACCTCACAGGGGTAAAATTCGACACCGACCGCATTAAATTTACCAGCAATATAAATCATGTGGTGGCTACCTCGGATATTCTTATTTTGGCTACGCCTTCGCCCTTCCTCAAACAACACCTCAAAAAGCTGAAACGAAAATTGGATAAAAAAATTATCGTTACTGCTATCAAAGGTATTGTGCCCGACGAAAATATGATTGTGTCCGATTATTTCGAACAGTATTACTCCGTGCCAAACGAAAATATTATGGTACTTGCTGGTCCTTGTCATGCCGAAGAGGTGGCTTTAGAGCGCCTTTCGTATCTTACTATTGGCTGCTCCGACCGCAATAAAGCGCGTATCATGGCGCAGCGCTTTACCACAAGCTTCGTACGTACCTCTATTAGCGACGACATTTTGGGTATCGAATATTCTTCAGTTATGAAAAATATATACTCCATAGCTGCTGGTATTTGCAACGGGTTGAAGTATGGCGATAATTTTCAGGCGGTACTCATTTCAAATGCCATACAAGAAATTAGTCGCTTTTGTAATGCCATAAATCCTCTCCATCGCGATATTAACGAACCGGCATATCTGGGCGATTTGTTAGTTACAGCCTATTCCAATTTCAGTCGTAACCGCCTTTTTGGCAATATGATAGGCAAAGGCTATTCGGTTAAAATGGCGCAAATGGAAATGGAAATGATTGCCGAGGGCTATTATGCAACCAAATGTATTCATGAGATTAATGAAAAATACCACATCGAAATGCCCATAGTCGACGCCATTTACGAAATTCTTTACAACCGCTCCTCACCACTGCTTGAAATTCGCAAGCTTACCGAAAAGTTGAAATAATTTGTAGTACTTAAGCTATATGAGTAGTGTTAAATGATTGATGAACAATGGTTGCACTACAAACAAAATCAAAACAAATGCTACTCATACAGGTAGGGCAACGAAATGTAACCACCCACAATGCCTTTGTTACCTCGATACGAATGTGAGGGAAATAATACCCGATGTCACTAAAGAGCCTCACCGCAGGGGTGGCTCGGAAAGATAAAATTTCACTATCTTTACAGGCAAAGTAGTTAACGTAAGCAGTGTCCAAACAAGTTAACGGACTTAAAATACGCTGCAGATTAATTTAACTAACTAGTAAAATAAATAAATGAACACATATTCAATTACAGTTGATTTTCCTTCGGACATTCTGTTGTCGCTGAATGAAAATGAAAACGAGCTAAAAAAAGATATTAAAATATCATTAGCCATACGTTTATATAAACTTCAGAAGCTAACTATTGGCAAGGCTGCTCAAATTGCGGACATGTCACATTATAATTTTGAGACTATATTATCAGAGAATGAAGTTCCAATTTCGGCACTTACTTTTGAAGATATTTATAAAGACACTCAAAAGTTAAAATAATATGAGCAATGGATTGTAATTGCAGATGCCGGACCTATTTTCTCTTTAGCTCTGGTTGATAAATTATCTGTTTTAGATAAACTTTTCGACGATACTCGTATTTCAAAGGCAGTTTAGGAGGAAATATCATGCGACGACACAAAACCATATCATGCAAGAATAATCAGCTTTTTTCAGAACAAAGTTGAAACTATTAAAGGTTATAATGGTTTGACTTTTATAATGGATTATGGTGAATCGGAATCGGTGATTTTATATAAATAACTCGATGCCGATTTTTTATTAATTGATGATAAAAAAGCCCGAAATATTGCTGAAAACTTCAACATTAATTGTGTGGGAACTATTTGTATTTTGATTAAAGCCAAGGAGTTAGGCATAATAGATAGTTTGAAACCTATTTTCACAAGTTTTCTAAACAACAAACGGTTTTACTCCATTGAACTTTTAAATACTGTTTTAATCAACAATCTGGAACAGCCATTTTTTTTGAGATTGAGATTAATTTGTATTGGATAATTACGCCGAAGGCCTAATAACGCCCTTAGACCCCACAACGGGCAACGCCCCTCTTTTAACACTTCAATTTATTGTCACATTGCCATATTACTATTATCTTTGTAATTAAAAGCAAATAACTAGTACGCCCGAAATTAGCAGATTCTACGGAATTATCATTAAAATGTTTTACAATGAGCATAATCCACCTCATATACATGTCGAATATCAGGACTTTAAAGCCATTATTACGATAAATGAAGGAACGGTGGAAGGAAAAATGCCCAAAACAGCCTTAAAGTTAGTTTTTGAGTGGATGGAAATACACAAAACTGAACTTTTAAAAAATTGGGAAAAAATCGAAGCTAAAAAAACGATTGATACTATAAATCCATTAGATTAAATTTAGTATGCAACGAGTTACAGAAAAAAGACCATTGAATGCAAATATTGCAACTGGTTTTTCAACGAATGTTGAAAATGAACAACTTTATATGAAATCAAACATAATTACAATTTTAAAAGCTGAATATAAAAGTGATTACAAACTTCTATTGGTTTTTAATAATGGTGTGCAGGGGATAGTAAATCTCGAAAATAAATTAGAGGGTGAAGTTTTCGAGCCACTCAAAAATTTAGAAGTCTTCAAGAACTTTAGTCTTGATGGTTGGACAGTTACGTGGAATAATGAATTAGACCTTGCACCTGAATATTTATATAAATTATGCATAGAGCAAAACACAAAACAATAGCAATGATATTATTTTCTATCCGCCAGACTTCGACATGAGCGCTCAGCGGAACGTAGATTGCCTGTTCGCACACTGGCGGAGACAGGTTTTGTAGTTTGTCCACAGATGGTAGTGGAACGGACATCCCGTAACAAACGGGGAAACGGGATAACACAGATTGACACAGATAATAACGCCAAGATATTTACAATTTGTTCATTTACAATTTACAATTTACAATTTAATAACGTCAAGATATTTACAATTTGTTCATTTCGACACATCGGAACAAGTTTTACAATTTACAATTTAATAACGCCGAAGGCTAATAACGTGCAACGCACTTAATAACGCCCGCAACCCTGATCCAATTTCGTTAAAAAAATCAACTCACATTTTTAATTTGAAAAAATGATTGTATATTTGCACAAACAATATAAAACAATCTGTTATGATTCACACCGTGAAGATTGATGATGCTACTAATTATGGCAAACATCTATTACAAACATTAAAGCCAAAATCTAACAAGACTAATAGCGGTATTTTTATTGAAAACCCTAACCAGTCGATACGTGTACCTGAAGGATATATGACGATTGAAGAATTTAGAAAAGTGGCAATTGAGGATACTATTAAATTCTGTAAGGAAAATTGTATATCTTAGTAATCAAACAAGAGTTGACTTAAATGAAATTCGACAAGGTTTATTTACATGGAATAAATTTGAACTTAGCGAAGCTTTTATTATTGAGTATATTAACAATATTATTGATGTTTGTTACTTGTTGAATAATATTTTATACCATTTCAGTACTGAGTATGAATATCATAAACAATTTGGGAGTAAAGTATATAAGTTTAGGGTAAATCCTAAAACTACATGGTACATTATTTATGATATTGATATACATGGTAATATACTAGTGAATAAAATCACTTCCAATCATATAACATATTAATTCGCCCATACTTGTCTTAGCTAGACAGTTCCGCTATATCCTTTTTATTCCGTTAATCACGTAACGTCGAAATTCTCCATCCGCGTACCTATTCTTTCTTACCAATAACGCCCACAGGTGGTAGCGAAGCGGACATCCCGATGAATCAGGGGCCAATCGTAGTGAAACGAAGATCCCGTCATAAAACGGGATAACAATTTAATAACAATTTAATAACGCCTTCATGGCAATAATAACACCCAACGGGCAAATAACAGCGAAGCTTAATAACGCTCGAAGTGCCCAATAACGGGCAACGCCCCTAATTTAACACATTGGCATATTCTTGGCTGCGCCAAGCGGCAGAACTTGTCCGTCCACTGACGGAGCCGAGCGGGCACATTGGCATATTGTAGATACCGTTAAAACGGAAAAAACGGACTTACCCCTGCCTGCGGTAGGTGGGTGCGGCAGGCTGGTAAATGAAAAGGATTTTTCCCTGTTCTGATAGCTATCGGGACGGGGAGGATTAAGAAATATGGCTTCCAATATATATGGCGCTTATTGAATATAAAAATCGTAATTTCAAACTTTTTTAATTGCATTAAATGTAATTATTAATATTATTCTTTGTATATTTGTCCATTAAATAAAGAAAAATGTCCATGGAAACAGTTATATTGTCAAACGAAAAAAAAATAGGTAAAGAAATAGCGTCTATTGTGCAACAATCTTGTATAACCAACAATACGAAATCTTTTGATTTAAAAGATTTAACATTGTCCTATTTTTTTAATGATAAATTATTAATGATTTGCCTTATTCGACAAGGGATTACAAGTAAATTATTTCAGGAGATTCAAGAATCTACTCCTTTTAATATCACCGAATGGGCGAATTTACTAAATATTTCAGGTAAATCGCTAAGCCGATACATTCAAACTTCAAAAGCATTTAAAGCTTCACAGTCCGAAAGAATTGTTGAAATGACGGAGGTAACCTACAAAGGTTTAGAGGTTTTTGGAAATATGGACACTTTTAAATCGTGGCTCGACACACCAAACTTTGCGCTGGGAAACTTAACGCCAAAGGATTTACTTAGGGATTCGTATGGTAAAGAATTGGTGCTGGCCGAATTGCATAAAATTAATTACGGTTTATTTGCCTAATGGAAGTTTATCGTTTGATACGAAAGAAATTTGCAGCTGAGTTGACAGGCAAAGGTGCTGCCAAATTTGGTGCACGTTGGAATTCGATAGGTACTGAACTTATTTATACTGCCGAAAATCGTTCACTTGCAATGGCCGAAGTTGCTGTACATTTAAATTTAGCAACGCTTCCTACCGATTTTTTAATGTTAACAATCGAAATTCCTAATCATCTATTTATTGACACTATTGATGTAACTTCGTTGCCAACCAATTGGAATCAATTTCCACACACAATTTTCACACAACAGTTTGGCGATACTTTTGTTGAAAAGAATCAACACCTTATACTAAAAGTGCCTTCGGCTGTTACGAAAGGTGACTTTAATTTTCTAATAAATCCGGTGAATATCGAATTCAAAAATGTGAAAATAATAAATAGTGAACCTTTTCCGTTTGATAGACGTATTTTTGAAAAATAAAAATAATAATAATAATAAAGAGCAAAGAGCCAAGAGTCAAGAACAAAGAATGACGACGGAAAAAATGACGTCAGACAACTGACGACAGACAACGGAAAAAGAATAAAGAGCTAAGAGTCAAGAGTTAAAATCAAGAGTCAAGAACCAAGAGTTTAGAATGAAGAAATAGAAACTTATGTGCCTTATAATGAAGGAGGTTACTGAATGAATGATAAATAAATTTAGTGCACAATAAACATGGAAACTACTTCAAAATTCATGCATTACTTCGAATTTATATCTCGGTGCACTGCACCTTTGTTTCATTGGTTGGTTGTATTTTCTACAAATATTATCAGGGCTCTGCCCCTAAATACCACTCCATCCCTCATAGGTGCAGCGCACCGCAATATTTGTAGCTACAGAATAGCGATGTATTTTATATAAACTCTACTAAAGTTTGAGAAAATTTGATATAAATCACTATCTTTGCAAGTGATATAATAATGTAATTTAGTTTGATATATGAGCTTAACTGATACTATAATACAAATTAATGCTAAGACGCCAATCCAAATTTGTGCTTCGATAGCCGAAAGAGTCAAGATGCGTCGTCTGGAATTAAATCTGACTCAGGATGGTTTATCGGCAAGAGCCGATGTGAATTTGGCCACCTATCGTAAGTTCGAACGTACAGGTGAAATATCACTGCGCAATTTAGTGAAAATAGCCTTTTCGCTCAATACTATTGATGCGTTTCAACTCCTATTCGAGCAGAAACAATATGAGCATATAAATGATGTGTTGAACAGTGAAGTAACACAACGCAAACGAGGAAAGAAACTATGAAACCCCTAAAACTTGTTGAAGTGTTTATGCATAATCAGTTGGTTGGCAAGCTAGCCCTCACTGATAAAGGCTATTGTGCTTTTGAATACGATTCGGAGTTTATACGAAATGGTTTCTCAATCTCACCGTTTGAGTTGCCGTTGCAACATGGTGTTTTTATAGCCAAAACGACTCCTTTTAATGGAAATTTTGGTGTATTTGATGATTGTTTGCCGGATGGTTGGGGAATGTTGATTTTGGATCGATACCTTCAAAAGCAGGGTATTCAGATTCGTTCATTATCCGTACCGGATCGTTTATCATTGGTTGGTGCTTCAGGGAGAGGCGCGCTTGAATTCAGACCCGACAAAAGTGTGACGAGCGAGTCTGATTTTAAAAGTTTTGAATATCTATCGGTAGAGTCTCAAAGAATATTAAATACAAAAAATTATATAGGTGAGGCAATTGAAACACTTTATAGGCAAGGTGGTTCGCCGGGTGGTGCACGCCCTAAAGTTTTTATCACTGCCGAAGGAATAGAGTGGCTTGTGAAATTTAGAGCTTTAAATGACCCAAAGGATATAGGTATAATTGAATATAACTATTCCATACTGGCAAAAGAATGTGGTTTAGAAATGCCTCCTACAAAACTGTTCGAAAGTAAGTTTTTTGCAGCTGAACGTTTTGACAGAACTGCTACAAAAAAGTTACATGTGGTAAGTGTAGCAGGTTTATTGCGTGCCGATTATCGAATTCCATGTTTGGATTATTTAGCTATTTTTCAACTTTGCAACGCACTAACACATAACATGCAAGAAATGTGGAAACTGTACCGTTTGATGGTTTTCAATTTTTTAATAGGAAACAAAGATGATCATGCCAAAAATTTCGCATTTATTTATATCGAAAATGAGTGGAAACTAGCTCCGGCTTATGATATTTTGCCAAGTGAAGGATTTAATGGCTTTCATACCTGTACAATAAACGATAAAGTTCAGCCAACAAAAGAAGATTTATTTGCTGTGGCCGAAAAAGCAGGACTACAGCGAAATAAGGCAATGACGCTATTTAACGAAATAAATGAAGTGATAATCAAATTCAATAAGCTATGATTCAATTCAAATAGCTCAAATATTCACCCAAATGGGTCGAATCTACGCTTGGTATGGCTTGCCGATAAACTGAAAGGAAGAAATAGAAACGCGGATTTAGCGGATTTAGCGAATTAATGTTGATTGAAAAATGCCGACTTGAAGGTATAAAATTTAAACTGATTTTAAACTGATTTTTTCGATAAATCGAAACGGATATACAAGATTAGTCTTTAAAATCTGCTGTTTTCGAAGAAAACATAATCAGAAACAAATCCGTATATAATTTTATAAATCCGCTCTCGATAGCTATCGGGATTATCTACATAACATTCTTATATCTCGGTGCGCTGCACCTTTGTTTCATTGGTTGGTTGTATTTTCTACAAATATTATCAGGGCTCTGCCCCTAAAATGTACAAAACTTTCTACTTGTGGGGTTATCGACAGCTCGAAGAGCGAATTTATTGCTAATTTTGAACGCCAAGAACGCTAAGTCAGAAAGCCGTTAAGGTTGAATAAACCCTGTAAGCACATACTGTTAAAACAAATGTCATAATTTGCACAATAAAAATGTCATAATTTGCACAATGAAACAGCCAAAATTTGCACAATAAGAAATTATTTATACTTTTGTGTTGAATTTACATAACTAATTATGAGTTACATAAAAAGATTAGCTGAAGAAGATTTAAAGGAGAAATTATCTGCTTCGGGTGCCGTGTTGATAAAGGGTCCAAAATCGTGTGGAAAAACAGAAACGGCTAAACAATATGCAAAAAGTTTTTTGGAAATGGATAGGGACAAACAGGTTCCTATTATAATGGCAACAAATCCCCAATTGTTATTGGTAGGCAATACACCACGATTAATTGACGAATGGCAGGAACAACCCGAAATCTGGAATTATATACGACACGAAGTGGACGACCGTAAAACGAAAGGGCAGTTTATACTTACCGGTTCGGCTAACCCTGCCGATGATGCAAAACTTCATAGCGGTGCAGGGCGATTTACTGTTGTGCAAATGGATACTATGACATGGCAAGAATTAGGTTATTCTACCGGCCTAATAAAACTTTCGGATTTGCTACAAGGAACTTTCCCAACCTTTTACGATGCAGGTATTTCGCTCGATTTCATTATTGATAGAATGCTAATAGGCGGATGGCCTACTTTATTGAACGAAAGCACAAAAAATGCCATCATAATGAATAGCGGTTATGTGGATTTACTTTGTGAAGTTGATATGAGTAGGGCTATAGGTGTAAAACGAGACCCTACAAAAGTACGAAGTTTGATTCGTTCCATTGCCCGAAATACGGCTACATTGGTAGACAATAAAACCTTAGAATTGGATGTGAAAAATCTGGATAAAAATGAATTGTCGAGAAATACACTGTCGGAGTATCTTGATGCCTTGTCGCGCTTAATGATATTATACGAACAACCTGCTTTCAATCCACATATACGCTCTTCGGCTTCGTTGCGAAAATCACCTAAAAGGCATTTGTGCGACACCTCGTTGGCAGTTGCAGCATTGGGTTTGAACAAAGAATCGCTCCTTAAAGATATGAAATATACCGGATTTTTGTTTGAATCGTTGGCAACACACGAGTTAAATGTGTATGCCAAAGCAAATGATGCAAACGTTTTTCATTATAACGATTCGAACGGTTTGGAAGTGGATGCCATTGTACAGAAACGCAACGG